>JBPCQW010000186.1:0-3326 GCA_050997715.1 Hassallia sp. | reverse complement strand
TTGAGGACAACTGCGGTAGAAGACAAAGAGAGAATTGCTCCCAAAAACACGCCTTTAGCAGGTAAGACTCCCCAGGCTCCTGTGATACCACATACCAAAACCGTGATCGCAATAGTCAGGGTAATTTGTGCGGCACCTCCTCCAAGAGCGATCGCTCGCACTTTTTTCAGTTCCGCTAACGAAAACTCTACCCCCAAAGCAAATAACAAAAACGCGACCCCGAACTGTGCCAGAGTTTCTACTTGAATAACTTCTTTTATCAGTCCCAGTCCGGTTGGTCCGACAACCATCCCGCCGATGAGATACCCTAATAACACAGGTTGTCCCAACAGCGCTGCTAACAGTCCCCCACAAGCAGCGACGCCGAAAACTGACACTAAGTCAACTATTAATCTAAAATCTTCCTGCACTTTTTAAAATAACTATTAAGAGTCATTAACTCAGCATACAAAGTTTTATATATCTAAAGCGAGGTCAAAAGTGCAAGAACGATAAATAAACGATGAAACTTCAAAAACTGCACACCAATCCTATTTCCTTACCCTTAGCAGTATGTAAATGAGAACTGCTGTAGTTTTTCAGCAATTTACCTAAAATCGATATACCTAAATCAATTTCTGATTCTGACGGGTTAGAGAAGCTCAACCGCATAGCTGGATAACCCTGCTTATTGGGGAAAAACACTGAACCAGATGCAAATAAAACATTCTCTGCCATAGCTTGATAGCGAATTGCTTCAATAGGAACATTGTCTGGCAGTTGTACCCAAAGAAACAATCCGCCTTGAGGAACTGTCCATCTTGCTTCTTGGGGAAAGTAGCGCTCAATTGCTTGCAGCATCACATTGCGACTAATGAGATTTTCTGTTTGCAATCTTTTGCGATGACGGCGATAATGTCCAGAAGCAAGATACTCGCTAACTATTGCTTGGGAAACACTGGAAGTTTGAATATCCTGGAGTAACTTTCGCTCGGTAATCGCTCTTATATGCTTGCCTGTAACCACCATATATCCTACGCGTAACCCAGGTATCAAAGTTTTAGAAAAAGTCCCGACATAAGTTACTAAATTTTCTCGATCTAAAGCTTTAATTGGTGCTGGTACAGGTTCAAAATTCAATCCTTCGTAAGCATTATCTTCTAATATATGACATCCATATTTTGCCGCTAATGTCAATAATTCTTGGCGATGAGCTTGGGTTGTGGTTATGCCTGTAGGATTGTGTAAAGTGCTGATAGTGTAAATTAGTTTTGGGCGATGACTATCGAGGTATTGCTGCAATAATTCTAAATTTATTCCCTCAGCATTCATGGGAATACCAATAATTCTGGCTCCTAAGTTTTCTAAGATAGCGATCGCACCATGATAAGTTGGAGCTTCGACAATTACCCAATCACCTGGTTGTACATAATAATGCATTGCCAATGATAAAGCTTGCTCAGAACCATTGGTAACAATTAAATCTTCACTTGTTACCTCTAGTCCTTGTTGTACCAACATCTGAGCGATTTGTTTGCGTAGAGTTACTATTCCTTGAGGCACTTCGTATGCAAACAAAGCATCAACATTCGTCATAGCTCGTCTACCAATCAGCGCCATATCTTTTGGCGGACGTGGCAAACCACCGCTAAAATTAATCATCCCTTTCTGGGTTTGTGCTTGCACTGCACTCATATGCACTTCAAAAAAAGAAGCTCCTGATTGTTCAGGAATAATCACGTTTTGGGCTGGTGCAAAAGTTGATTTCATATTCGCAGACGAAGTATTTAGGCTATTGACAAAATAGCCTGCACCTTGACGAGCGCAAACAACCCCATCCCCTTCTAAAACGCTATAAGCTTCAATAATCGTTAATTTATTGACTCGCAAATTCTCCGCTAAAGAGCGAATTGAAGGTAAGCGATCGCCACTTTGCAATGCTCCAGATTTAATCAGACGACTGATGCGATCTCTGATTTGTAAATAAATAGGTTTATGTGACTGCCGATCTAAAAAAATCTTCACTTTTTCAGCGCTCATCTATCACTACAAGGTAATATAAGCGATTTTTACTATATACACCCGGTACAGTTCGTTATTTTTTAACTAGAACAGTTGTCAGCACCATAACTGTACTAGTCAAGTTTGCCAAATTTGTATCTTTTCAAGTTGTAAATTTTAAGTGAATCTGAAAGTAAGAGTTAAGTAATCACCAACATGAAAGCATTTAATGTTCCCTTACTCAAAAAACTTTGGCAAGATTTCTTAAGATTTATAGTAACTAGTTCTGAACTACAAGTTTGGCAAACATCAAATAGTCATGGTCATACTTCTTGGCAAGCTTACGATCCAGCTACAGGAAGCTCTGCTTGTTTTGGTTCCGAAGAAGATATGCGAGCCTGGATTGAACAGCTTTACTACAAAAGATAATAGACAAGATTGCACTCAGGGACTGAATTTACTCTCTTTCTCTGCTACGAGTGCGGCTAGAAGTGAGGCAAAAAAATATTTATGCAATCTTGTCTAGTTATGAAATTACATGAAAAAAAGTATTACCCCGCATAGTGAAACCGTCGGATTACTATATGGTTTGCTTGGGGTTATTGCCTTCAGTGGTACACTACCAGCAACACGAATTGCTGTGACAAATCTTGACCCGACATTTGTTGGCTTAGGACGTGCTATTGTTGCAGCTTTATTAGCAGCCGTGCTTTTACGCATAACAAAGCAGCCTATTCCACCACGAAAATACTGGCGAAGCCTCGCAATTGTCGCAGCAGGTGTGATTGTTGGATTTCCACTATTATCGTCATGGGCAATGCATGAATTGCCTGCTTCACATGGAGCGATCGTTTGGGTTCAATGCGAGTAAAAACCCATTGCCAGAAGGCAATACGGCACAAGTCAGAGCCACCAACGATCTTGATTTTACTTTTATCCCCAGACGCTTCCAGGGACGGCGCAAGCCCTAGGGACTTCTGAAACCGACGCAGTGATAAGTGGCGCTTAGTGGGTTTTCCAGACTTTCGACCCTTGCGAATCCTAACTTCTGGCTTACCATCAGCGCCAAAGTAAGCTTCTAGCGGGTAAATTTGGGATAAGATGATTGATTCTAATCGTAAACCAAAGCCAAAAGCCTTAAAAACCTTGCGGTAAGCGGTAAACTTTGAATCAGTCAAAAGTTGCTGTAATTCCACCTCAATGCTATGTTCTTCGCGCTGCAAATCACATACTCGACGGGCGTGATGCCGAACCGTGCTAGAAATTCCTAAACCAATAGAGCGATCGCGTAAATTGTCGTATCGCTTGCTTTTGCGTTCCCCACAAAGCCAGCCCCACAGTAATGG
>JBPCQW010000100.1:0-4634 GCA_050997715.1 Hassallia sp. | reverse complement strand
CGCTTCCTATTGCACCGCCTACCAACCCGCCACTAAATTGCCCTAAGGCTCCAGCAGCAGCAGCACCTGGATCTTGTCCACTAACTACCCGAACGGCAAAGTTACCAGCGGCGCCAATCGCACCGCCAATGTGCAGATGTCTTGTCTTTCCCCCCTCCTTATAGCTGTAGCGAAAATATTTTCTGTCTCCTCTTGCCGTGCCTTTCGCTTTATAAATGTTGATTGGGGTTAGCGAATCATTTTTACGGGTTACGTCCGATACTAAGGATTCTGTAACCGAACTATCTTCAAAGGTTAGCGAATCATTAGTATCGTTTGAGACTTGGGTAAAAGTTAGCGAATCAATGAACAAATTTGATTCGCTAACCGGTAAGCATTGGATGCTTAGAATGCCATCTACTAGTTTATCGACGCTATAACGAAATTCAGCCTCAGCGTCAGTAGTTAAAGGGGAGGTTATTTCTACTACTGTTTCTAAGCTGCCTTCAGGATCGTAAATCTCAATTGAGAAGTCAAAATACCTAGCTTTTGATTTTCCTACTTTACGATCGCGAATAACTTCAAACTCACCACGCCACGAGCGATATGTTTTACTCCAAGGTCTGGGAGTGGTTAGCGAATCAACTTGGGGTAGCTCAAAGGTGAACAGGGCTAATTGTTCTGATGGTTGATGCATAATTTATAATTCGAGGTTTTTGAAATTTGAGCTGCTTGTGACTGAGCAGCTTTTTTTATTCCCGTTTGGGTTGAAAGGGTCTTGTTAATAGTTCCCAAACAGATGAAGAATCGGAATATTTAGCAAAATCGGGGCACGAGTCAGGAGTGGGGAATAATTCGTGCCATGTGGTTGTCGCTCCATACTCTCGCAACAGAGCCTGATAATTGCGTGGTTCTTCCCAGTAACGATGTTGTAAACAAGTGCGTAACCAGCCTTCAGGGTTGCCGTCCTTGAGTTTTTCAAAACCACCACGTAACTTAAATATTGCCAAGCTTAATTTGATTTCGTTCTCAGGTCTTTCTAATACCCCGGATTCTGTCTTGTTAAAAAAGAAACCTTCATTTGTCAGCAGTGAATGATTAGAAGAAGATAGCTGCTGCTTCTTAATCAGTGCCTCGGAAGAATCAGCATTTGAGGGTGGTAAAACGTAAATTTGTTGTCGATTTGGTAAGTTTTTTTTCGGGGTCAACCACTCTAGGGGTCGTGTAACTATTTTGACTATCTTCCAGGTGTATTGGCGGATAAGGTTTACAACACCACAGTCGATTAATTTGGTAAGGGCATTTTTGAGGGTTGGGCGACAATAACCTTTTCCTCTATAGCGATTCACCCAATCGTTAAATTCTGTTAGATCCGGCTCTGTTTCTTCAGCTTGACCAAGCTTTGTAAGCCATTGCCAGAGAAGTTTAGCCGCAGGTGGGATGTTATTTGCTAGGCAGAATTCTTCGTGTTTGGGTGTCCAATCTGTCACACGAGAGACATTTTTGTTGCTATTAAATGGCATAATTAAGGGGAATCGATTGATTTTTAAATAGCTTTAAAAGCCTCCCATTGCCTACTAAGTTCTGGGGGCTTTTTAGTTTTTGGTCATTAGTAATTGGACGCGATCGCGCTCCAATTGCGACGCACCCATCAAAAAGCCGTCCCTGCCAAGCGAGGCGGGGACGGCTTTATTCGTTTTGTTCTGTATTGCCTTGAAGCTCTTTAGATAGGGCTTCTAATTGTGTAACGTAGCTTTTTAACTCAGCTGTTCGATTTTCAGAATCTTCTATTTGTTGATATATTCTCGAAATCAGCTGATCAACAATTCCCCCAACAGTTGCTTGTCCGCATTCGTTAATGAAATCTCCCCGCGTCCTATCATCTCTATGAGTTGAGAGCGGCTCACTCCAAGCTTGTGAGCTTGCCTGTCTAATCCCTCCACTCCTGTCTGGGTTAATCCCAAGCTGACTTGTTTCTTTATCTCTCCATGCTCTCTGTGCTTCGATTTCGGCATTTTCTGAAATCATAATGGTCTTCTTATATAAGATAACAAGATTCTATATAGCATTTATTATATAAGATGCTAGACTAATTTCATTATCTTGTATAAGATAGGTTCAGTCGTGCAACACTCACCCCCCCAACCGCAACCAAGCAGAGATGGCAGCCTGCTAGCCAAGTAGTGCAAGTAAAAGACCTGCCAGCAGTTGAAGCGTGAGATTTGCGCCAAGGACTACCCCACCCCAAGAGCGAGGAATGAACAACTCTGAACTGATAAGAACACTGGATCGCGATCGGCTGCTATCAGTCGTTGAGCTACTCTCGCGGGCTTTGATATTTGAAGATGACGACTTCGACGATTTAGGAGTCGCCCTTACTCTCCCTGATGAGGTGTGGGATTACTGCAAAGGTCTGACCGAGTATGAGCGCTTAAAGCTCCTGCAACTGATAATCAACACCCTGGTTCACGAGGCTGAACAGTCTGCTGTGCGGCACTTTCAGACAGTGCTGCCTCTAAAAACCGAAGGCTAAACAACCCACTAATACCGCATTAAACAAGCAGTATGTCACTAGCAAACATCAACTATGGAAGCAGTAGAAGCCACTAGTAATGGCACTAAAACCGCTGTAAACACTGGGAATAAGGGAACTAAAGACGCCAAACAGCGCCGCCATTTGCCCTCTTTACCCAGTGCAACATCAGCCACTGAGATGAATTCCGTTACCTACAACGGACTTTCAGACAAAACCCCCGTCGAGTGGAGTTTTTTAAAAAACTACGAACTTTTCAGCCTATCGTCTGACGGCTCGTTTCCGATGATGAAAGTTAGCCGCTCGAAAGCCGTTAGATTATCAGACCGTGAGGTTTTGATGGTAGGCGGTGGGCGCTGCTATAGAGTTTCACTTTCAAACCACTACTCGCCAACGCCATGAAAAAGCGATCGCGTAAATGGAATACTGCGATCGCCTTCTCGAAGTGTAAAACCGAAACTTAGCATTCTTAGCAAATGATGGTAGGTTTCGACCCCAAATAAGAATAAGGAGCAACTCAATAATGTCAGATAAATACGTCGAAAGGCAACTAAAGTTTTTTGCTTCCTCAAAGTCAGAGGAAGCGGAAAATGACGCCCTTTATCGATTGGGAACACATTTAGAAGTCATCCCCTGTAATGGCGACGCCAATCTCACGCCCGAACAGCGGGCTACTATCCTGGATGCAGCTAAGTGTAAAGGCAGTAGCAATGAGTAAATCTTTTGATGAGAACCTTTATAGAGCAACGGTAAACGCTTGCTATGAATCCGGCGTACCCGATGATTTAACTTTTAAAGCTGCGGAGATAATCGCCACCGACGAAGCCGCAGCGCCCGACTTGGGACGTACAGCAGAAGACCAAGAAATCATGAAGCAAGTCTTGCCCTATCTCCAATCTAGAGGCAGGGAATGAAAGAGAGCGACGCCACGCCAATATTTTTAGGGGTGGCGGCGCTCGTCGTCGCCATCTGGTTTCACAACCAAAGCAATGAGTCACAGACGGCACTTAGCCAGTGTCGCTCAGATTTTCAGGCGTTTAAGGAGGGGGTACTTTATGGCAGATAATTACTGGGTACCGATGCGTCTCCCATCCCCCAAAGAAATTGCTAAATACGCACTTTGGGGAACTGGGAGGGTAGTTTTATCAGGCTGGTTGTTTGGGTTGTACGGTGTGACAGTCGTATGTAAGGTGACTATCCAGATAGCAGAAATGACAACAAAAACCACACTGCAATTGTTGAAAGTTTACGATCAACTTCCCTACATGGGCGCAGCCGTCCAAAACATCATCGATGTCGCTGCAACCACAGTCACAGAGCCACTCGACATCATCACCGATATTATCGCGGCCACAGAAGGCAAACAAGTAATGGTGATTGGGGAGATGGGTACAGGTAAAAGCACGATTGCTCAATACTTCGCTTACAGCGTGGGAGGACGTGTGAAAGTATACGAATGCGAGGGCACACCTACCGACTGGGTAGGGCTTGAGGTGGTTGGCAAGGGTGAAGACTGGGCAGCTATCGAGCGCGGGATGATGGCAGACTTGGAGGATTTGTCTGACCAGATGAAGCTAAGAACCGAGCGCGGTGACAGTGCGCTAGATGGTACGGAGCGGGTAATTATCGTTGAAGAGTACCCGGAACTAGTTTCTAAAGTCCCCTCATCGGGGCAATGGTTAGAGCGTCACGCTCGTAGAGGTCGCAAGGCACGACGGTTTTTAGTTTTGCTCTCGCAGTATGACCGGGTTGCGGCTTGGGGACTTGAGGGTAAATCCGATTTAGCAGATGCTTTTTACCGCATAAGGCTCGGTAAAAAAGCCCTTATCCACGCCAAAAGCTTGAAAAATAATGCTCTTGTTGACTGGTTAAAGCAAGACCGATCGCATTGCTTGCTTGACGATAGTCCCTGTAAACTACCAACTTACCGCGAAATGAAAGCAGCAACATCCCGGCATGGTTCAACCATGCTACCACCATCCCAGGACAACAGGATAAGAGCCAAAAACGCCTCAGAAAATGCCGAAAAAACCGCTCCAGAAGCGGGTTTTGGGGGAAATTGTTCTGAGGCTGATAAGCTGCTTTGGCGAATAATTCAGCGATTTGGCTCTGAAAAATCCGA
>JBPCQW010000075.1:0-7500 GCA_050997715.1 Hassallia sp. | reverse complement strand
TCTCCCAGCAGGCGTTTATAAAGTGCTAAAGCTTGGATGGACAGCGGTTCGGCGTCACTGTAGCGTCCTTGGGAATTGTAGAGTGCTGCCAAGTTGTGCAAGCTGCTGGCAACCGAGGGATGTTCTTCTCCCAGCAGGCGGTGATAAAGTGCTAAAGCTTGGATATACAGCGGTTCGGCTTCACTGTAGCGTCCTTGGGAATTGTAGAGTGCTGCCAAGTTGTTCAAGCTGCTGGCAACCGAGGGATGTTCTTCTCCCAGCAGGCGTTTATAAAGTGCTAAAGCTTGGATATACAGCGGTTCGGCTTCACTGTAGCGTCCTTGGTAATTGTAGAGTAGTGCCAAGTTGTTCAAGCTCATGGCAACATCGGGATGTTCTTCTCCCAACAGGCGTTTATAGAGTGCTAAAGCTTGGATATACAGCGGTTCGGCATCACTGTAGCGTCCTTGGGATTTGTAGAGTACTGCCAAGTTGTTCAAGCTCATGGCAAAATCGGGATGTTCTTCTCCCAAACGGGTTTTGACTACTTCTACACACTGATTATACCAAGGTTCGGCGATCGCATACAAACCCTGTCCATCGTAGAATGTGCCCAAACCGAGGAAAACCCAAGTTAAATCTTCATCACTCACCGCATCAATGACATTTTGTGCCACTTCTGTTAAATGGGGTATGGCATCTTGTACTGACTTAATGTCCTCAAGTGTGGGTGTGTCGGGTATTTGCTGGGCAATTTTTATAAATACAGCCGCAAAATTTCTTCGGAAGTCATCTGTGTTTTCTAATGCTGCTAACTTTGCCTTGAGAAATTCCCGAATTAAAGGATGTATTTTGTAGCAAGCTTCTTTCTCTTGCAGCCTTTCAATTAAATAACGCTTGTAAAGTTGCTTTTTGGCTTCGTTAATGTCTGACTCTGGACAATTAAGCAAATCAGTTGCAGATTCTAGCCATTTCCAAGAAATAACATCTGGGGCAAATAAACTCAAATACGCTCCCACACGCTGGGTTATCGGGTTGAGTTGTTGCCAGCTTAATTCAAATGCGGCTTTCAACCCTCGCGTTGAGGGATTTATTGCTTCATCCTCCAGTCGCTGGGCTTTCAGCCGTTGTAACATCTCTGCTAGAGATAAATCTGGATCTTCGTCTAAATACCGCCGTACTAATTGCAACCCCAAGGGCAGATATCCCAACCATTCGCACAATTTTTCGGCATCAACCGATTTTTCACCATTTAATGTCAGCAATTCCAAAGCTTTATCTGGTGGTAGTACATTCAGAGGTAATTCCTGCACATTGTCGAGGTTTCGCAAGCGGGTTGTCAGCAATACGCGGAAGCGGTTAGTTGTTGGTAGTAGACTTTGACAAGTTTCCCAATTCTCATCAGTCACATCATCTAATACTACCAACACCAATTTTTCTGCTGGTTGCCATTTTTGCCAACACCAAGCTACCTGTTCTTGGGGAGTCAGCAGTCTTTCCCCCTGTTTTTGGGGTACTTCCTGCATGTATAACTGAACAATCTCTAATATCTCGGCTGCCAAATTCGATTTCTTCGCATTTAACCAGCAAATACCCCCAGGATAATCTTGTTCATGTCCTAGAGCGTATTGCGTTGCCAGTTCGGTTTTGCCGATTCCACCCATACCCGCTATTGCCGAAATTGCGACAGTACCAGGTTGCTGCAATATTTCATGCAGCGTGGTGAGTTCCTGCTCTCGTCCAACAAAGTTAGCGATGCCTCGATTAGGAATATTATATATGGGATTTAATGCCCGTTCCCCTCCGGGTGTCTGTAGTCAGTTGAATGTGATATTGTGACCGCTACCACCTTGAATTACTGGGGCATTGGTGTTGTTAGCATTATTTTGTTCAGCTTCTCCACCGTAAATATTTTGGACATTCTGCCCTTGAATCTTGCCGATGTTGATTTCTTGCTGTATCTCTTTGGCAAGGGTTTGCACCTCTTGGGCAAATTGGTTATCGTAATCCATTGCTTGCTTGAGGTAAGCTGTAACCGTTTCTAAATCAGCTTTCGAGCCTTTTTCGGCTGCTGCTAGAGCAGTTTCTGCTTTTAGGTTGCCGCGCAACTTCTGCAAAATCTTTTTCCGCAAATCATTGATTTTGGTGAGAGTTGCTTCCGTCAATTTCTCTATCGTCTTTTCAAATGCTTTGGTAAAAGCAAGAGTTGCGATCGCACCGGCGGTTAACGGTTCCATAAGCTACTTTCTTAAGCGCAATTACACAGGATACTACCAGCTTGACTGCGGTTATTCCGGAAATGTTTATACTAAGTTTATATTAAAGGACTTACGCAAAATCCCTCTCGCTCCTCTCATTCCTCTGTGTTCTCTGTGTTCTCTGTGGTTCGTTTTCCGTTATTCTTGCGTAAGTCTTATTTATATTAAACCAGAGCGATCGCCTATTCCTGACGATTGAAATTCTGGCAATTGGCAAATGGCTTTGAGAACTTGCAATAACTCGATTGCATCTGGAGATTCATTCAAGTTCAATAATGGCATTAACTGATAAGTTGGCGGTGTACTTTGTCTGAGATAAACATACTGATAACGCAGTCCATTTGTAATCAATCCCCATACAGATTGTTGCTGTTCTAAACTTTTATAAGCGTAGGTAAGCAGTTGTGGTAAACCTTGAAGTACGTCAGCTAAACTATTTTTCGTCTCAATTACCAAGACCCAAAAAGGCGGCATAGTAATTGCCTGAGCGTTGTTGATTGCTAAAATATCCATGCGTCCTTTAATATTTGTATCCTCATCTTCGATGGAAATAGCAATTACATCCTCCATCGTCAAGCGAATCAGCACATCATAAAATCCAGCCAATCGCATTAATGGGGCAAGAGTTAAAAATTTCACTAATCCTTCCGAAACTTTTCCCGCTGCTAGGTAACGTTCAAAGTCGTTCCTGATCCGCAATAAATCTTGCTGTTCAAACTCAGTCAGAGGTTGTAAAGTTAAGTAGTCTGTAAATGAGCCAATTGGCTGTTTTTGCAGCTTCAGCAAGCGATGAACGTCGTTTAAAGATAGGTTACTAGCTTCTACGGTGAGTGTCATAGGTGCTGATAGGTTGATTTGTACTAATCTTATATTGTCGCAGTTTCCACCCGCATTGACTATCTAGATTGCATAAATTCATATCGAAAATTTATCAAGAAAACTCTGCGTCACTCTGCGTTTACCTCCGCGCTCCTCTGCGTTAAAATATGACTCTGGGCAGAAAATAATTTCATGAAACCCCGACGATTAAAATCGCGGCTACACAAACAAAGTCCGCCTGCGCGGACTAATCTGGAAAGAGGGTTTCAAATTTAATCTGGCGAGATTAATAAATGAGTGCTAAATACAGCATTTGTTTAATTTGTAGCAAATTAAACTTAGCAACACCCTGCAATGCCATTGTGACTCGATGCAATGCCATTGTGACCCGACACAATGCGATTGTGACTCGATGCAATGCGATTGTCACCCGATGCAATGCGATTGTGACCCGACACAATGCGATTGTGACTCGACACAATGCGATTGTCACCCGATACAATGGCAATGCAACTTGATGCAATGCCATTTTTCCCTTATCTTTACGAAAATCAAAACACTTTTAGCAAATCTGCGTACAGAATAGTTTGGAGTAACAATATTAATTAGCGATCGCATTATGTCTCAACCCACCATAGAATCAATCCTCCAAGAGAAGCGTTTATTCCATCCACCAACTGAGTTTTCCCAAAATGCCCATATCAAAAGTTTAGAAGACTATCAGCGTCTCTACGACAAAGCTAAAGCAGATCCCCAAGCATTTTGGGCAGAATTGGCTGAAACAGAGTTGCACTGGTTCCAAAAATGGGATACAGTACTAGATTGGCAACCACCTTTTGCGAAATGGTTCGTTGGTGGTAAAATAAACATTTCTTACAACTGTCTTGACAGACACCTCACCAGTTGGCGCAAAAATAAAGCTGCTTTAATTTGGGAAGGAGAACCAGGAGACTCACGCACCCTCACTTACGCGCAACTACATCGAGAAGTTTGCCAGTTTGCAAATGTTCTCAAGCAGTTGGGAATACAAAAAGGCGATCGCGTTGGTATTTACATGCCAATGATACCCGAAGCAGCGATCGCAATGCTAGCTTGTGCGAGAATTGGCGCACCTCACAGCGTCGTTTTTGGTGGTTTCAGTGCCGAAGCTTTACGCGATCGCCTCATCGATACTCAAGCTAAACTAGTAGTCACTGCTGATGGAGGCTTCAGAAAAGATGCGATCGTTCCTCTCAAAGAACAAGTAGACAAAGCTTTGGCTGATGGTGCTGTCCCCAGTGTAGAAAACGTCCTCGTTGTCAAGCGTACTGGACAAGATATTTATATGCAGTTAGGGGGACGCGATCATTGGTGGCACGATTTACAAAAAGATGCCTCAGCCGATTGTCCCGCCGAACCGATGGACAGCGAAGATATGCTGTTTATTCTTTACACTTCTGGCAGCACTGGCAAACCGAAAGGCGTTGTGCATACAACGGGTGGTTATAACTTATACAGCCACATGACCACAAAATGGATTTTCGATTTGCAAGATACTGATGTATACTGGTGTACTGCTGATGTCGGTTGGATTACAGGACACAGTTACATTGTCTACGGTCCCCTTTCCAACGGTGCAACCAGCGTCATGTATGAAGGTGCGCCCCGTGCTTCAAATCCAGGCTGTACTTGGGACATTATCGAAAAGCACGGTGTAAATGTTTTTTATACTGCACCTACGGCAATTCGTGCTTTCATCAAAATGGGCGAACATTTGCCGAAAGCGCGAAATCTGTCTTCGCTGCGCTTGCTGGGAACTGTTGGCGAACCGATTAACCCGGAAGCTTGGATGTGGTATCATAAGATAATAGGCGGGGAACGCTGCCCAATTGTTGATACCTGGTGGCAAACGGAAACAGGCGGTATCATGATTACGCCGTTGCCAGGAGCAATTCCCACTAAACCCGGTTCCGCAACTTATCCTTTCCCCGGAATTATTGCGGATGTTGTAGATTTGGAAGGCAATTCTGTACCCAATAACGAAGGCGGTTATTTAGCGGTGCGTTATCCTTGGCCCGGAATGATGCGGACTGTATACGGCGACCCAGAACGCTTCCGCCGCACTTATTGGGAACATATCCCCCCGAAAGATGGCAATTATATCTACTTTGCTGGCGATGGAGCGCGGCAAGATGAAGATGGATATTTCTGGGTAATGGGACGAGTAGATGATGTGTTGAATGTGTCAGGGCATCGTTTGGGGACGATGGAGGTTGAATCGGCGTTGGTGTCTCATCCGGCAGTTGCTGAGGCTGCTGTGGTGGGGAAGCCGGATGAACTTAAAGGTGAAGAAATTGTTGCTTTTGTGACGTTGGAGGGCAGTTTTCAGCCGAGTGAGGAATTGAGTAAGGAGTTGAAGAAGCACGTTGTCAAAGAAATTGGTGCGATCGCTCGTCCGGGAGAAATTCGCTTTACTGATGCTTTGCCGAAGACGCGATCGGGTAAGATTATGCGGCGATTGCTGCGAAGTCTGGCTGCGGGAGAAGAGGTATCGGGGGATACTTCGACTTTAGAAGATCGCAGTGTGTTGGATAAGCTGCGCGAACAGGCTTAAGATAGTCTCACGCAGAGTCGCAGAGACGCAAAGAGTTAGAAGGGCGTCTTTGCGTCTTGATCGAAGAGTTTTAAACTAATTTGTAGGTGTGACTTATGTACACAATAAATGTAGCGTGAAGATTGTACAAGAGATATTACTAATTAATCGTGGTAGTTTTGAGGAGTCTCAAGAGTGGACTGTTATTCAAAACGAGATTCGCAATGCTATCCAATTAATTGTTTACCCACCTGGAGCATTAAATTTCACGATTAATCCCACACTACATGGTAACGGTGTAAAGCCTATCAAAAATGCTTGTATGGTAGCTCTTAAAGAAAATTTTGGATGGCAACTTGAAACCAAAATTACATATGCAACTCGCTCACCAGGACGAGTAGAGGCTACTAAAAGATTAAATGGTGATTTATTTGCTCTTGAATGGGAAACTGGTAATATTTCATCAAGTCACCGTGCAGTTAACAAATTGGTTCTTGGACTGTTAAGAAAAGTATTTTTGGGTACAGCTTTAGTGCTTCCTAGCAGGAAACTGTACCCTTATCTTACTGACCGAATTGGAAATTATGAAGAATTAGAACCTTATTTTGATGTCTGGCGATCCGTTAACATAAATGAAGGATTTCTAGCAATATTTGTGGTTGAACATGATACGCTAGATAGTAGCGTGCCACAAATAACAAAGGGTACAGATGGTCGTGCTTTAATATAGGAATTTATCAACGCTCTTCTCGTGTCTTAACCTACATAGATGAAAATAAGTCTAGTTGTGTGGAATCTATTGATTGCTTTTTAACTTTTCTCTTTCCTCTCGCCGATTCCCATTCTTCCACATTTCCATTAGCTAAATCAGTTAACCGCTTCACTGCTGGTTTTATGTCACCAATTTCTGTACCTAACCAATATCGATGCAGCTTTTCTGCGGCATAAAATGTAGTACCAGAACCTCCAAAAGGGTCAATTATGATTTGTCCCGGATTAGATGCTATGGCAATTATACGCTCTAACATTATAGGGGCTAACTCATTAGCTCCCCTTTTCTTGTGCTGAGGATGACGTACTGGTGGAATATCACTCCACATTTCCTCAAGTTCAGTCCACACTTCCTCATTTTTATCAATTGTACAAGTATCTTCCCAGACTTCTTCCGGAGCGTCCCAAATATCCATTAAATTGATACCTTTAGGATTTAATTTTTTCCGGTGTCCTCCATAATCTCGAATTTCACCACCACAATGTCGGCAAACTTGAATTGGTGCATAAACTTTATTGAAAACTGTCGGTTCACCTTTTGTATAGTAAAGTAATCCATAATGTGCGGGGGACATTCGCTTACCGCGAGGAAAAGCTTTCGGCATTCTGCACGCAATCCAGTGGCGAAAAAGCATACCTTTTTCATTTAGATATGCACCATACTCAATGCACCATTTAGGTAAGTTAAAAACGAATAAACTAGCACCAGGTTTTAAGACGCGAATAGTTTCACTTAACCACTGTTTTGACCATATAAGGTACTCATCATTTTTCATTTTATCGCTAACATCTTTACCGTAATCTTTGCCGAGGTTAAAAGGTGGATCGGCAAAGACAACATCTATACAGCCATCAGGAAGAGCATTTAAGAATTTGAGACAATCTCCTTGATAAAGAATTCCGTAATTGCTTTGATAAACCTCAATTAATTCTTGATTGCTAGTTAAAGATGATTTTATATGTATCGGTAGCATGATTCGTAACAAGTTAAGGAAAAGCAGGAATTGTCAAGGGTAAAGGAAAAGGCGATAAATCAAGGGTTTGAGGTTTTTGTCGTATTGTTTTTACAACATCAAGGTTTTTATTTTCTGGAGATGCAAA
>JBPCQW010000064.1:0-12411 GCA_050997715.1 Hassallia sp. | reverse complement strand
TGATCTAAGCAATCTCGACAATTTGAGCATTTGATTCTAGTTGGTGACTACTATTTGCGACTTCCAACCAGCCCTCTATTGCATCTTTTAAATTAATTAATACCTCCTCCATCGTCTCACCCTCAGTAATACAACCGGGGAGCGCTGGAACTTCAGCCCAATAACCACCTTCTTCTGCGGGATGAATAATTGCTTTTATTTTCATAAGCTTTGGTTTTCTTTACTTACTTAAATTAGCCGTAACACACCATCTTTGATTTAAGAAGCTTCAGGCAAAAAATATCTATCTTTTCATTTTCCTCTAGAACTTTTAAGTATAGCCGTCGGCGCAAAAATGGGATGCTTGCGTTACAATATAATATTTACAGAAATAGCGTTAGCGAAGAAATTATATGCTAGCAGAAGGAATACGCTGGACAATTCAAGATTTAGAACTTCTCCCAGAAAATGAAGGCACAAAATACGAGATAATTGATGGAGAATTATTTGTGACCAGGGCACCACACTTTAGACATCAGCAAACTTGCGGCAAAATTTTCCGACAACTCGATTCTTGGTCTGAAAGTAGTGGTTTAGGTGAAACAATTCCAGGTCTGGGTGTTCTGTTTTCCGAATCAGATAATGTGATTCCGGATGTGGTTTGGGTTAGCAAGGAAACTTTGGCACTGATGTTAGATGAAGCGGGACATTTAACTGGTGCTCCTGAGTTGGTAGTAGAGGTTTTGTCGGGAAGTAAAGAAGATCAAAGAAGAGATAGAGAAGCGAAACTAAAGCTTTATTCTTCAAGAGGTGTGAAAGAATATTGGATTGCTGATTGGCGATCGCGTAAATTAGAGGTTTACTGCCGCGAACAAGGTATACTCAAGTTGGTAGTAACGCTTTTTAGTAGTGATACTATAACTTCGGCGCTATTACCGGGTTTTAGTTGCACTGTCGAAAAATTTTTCCCAAACTAAATATAAGCATAAGTGCATTCACCAAATCCAAAAACTACTAAGTTGGATTTCATAACGAGGACTTAAGTCCTCACTATAAAGTTATTAACCGAAGGTAGGTACTTTTTACGCAGAACATTTCGCGCAAAAATTAGGACGAAACTTACATATTGGGCTTGCGGTTAATGAATAACTTGTACAATATGGAAAACTGGTAATTTCGTATTTAGTTTTTTTTGATGATGAGTACATCTGCAATGGTTGCATATGCTTGCTTTTCAAACTAAAAATAATAGATAGAAGCCTTGGGAAAGCAAGACAAGCAAATATATTGATTGATGTTAGTAGTATAATATCTAGCAAATCCATAGGTAATCAGCGCCTGTTAGTAATAGGTGGTCAACTTAAGGATGAAGTATAAAATTTTCATCCTTTGCTCTCCACGCCAGTTATTGCTGTTAGTTACAACTAGTTAAGAGCAAGTTTCATTGCTTTTAATCTATGTGAACTTATATTAACATATGTTTTTTTAAATATATTCAGTAAAATCTGGAAATTTAGTATGGATACAAGTAGTTGTGTATCTTGAAGTCGGCTATTTTGGTCAAATGACAGAACATGCACAGAAAGACAACAATTTATAATTTAGGAGATGATGTGTAATGTCGAAAACTCCTGTGACTGCTGATATATTTTCTCAGATTTCAGAGCGAGAGCGGCTAGCATTAAAGCGTTTGGCAGATTTTTCCAATGTGGAGACGCTACCAGAAATTTGGGATTTGCTAGCAAAACGATGCGGTGATACTGTCGCTTTGCGCGATCCTCACGTCTTACCAGAAGTTGTAATTACTCATACCCAGCTACTAGAAAAAATACAGCAATTCGCCGCAGGTTTGCAAGCCTTGGGGGTAAAAGTAGGCGATCGCTTAACTTTAATTGCTGACAACAGTCCCCGCTGGTTTATTGCCGATCAAGGTATTATGATGGCTGGGGGAGTCGATGCGGTGCGTGGTTCCCAAGCCGAAAAGGAAGAATTGCTATTTATCATCGCTAATAGTGGTAGCACAGCACTGGTAATAGAAGATTTAAAGACATTCAAGAAGCTTCGGGACAGGCTCAACGATTTGCCAATTCAATTTATCATCTTGCTTAGTGATGAAGCAGCACCGACAGAAGAAACTTTGAAAGTGTTGAACTTTTCGCAGTTGATGGAAAGGAGCGCAAATCATACTTTACAACCAGCGCGGCAAAAACGCAATGATTTAGCAACTTTAATTTACACATCTGGCACTACAGGCAAACCCAAAGGCGTAATGCTCAGTTATGCTAATTTAATGCACCAAGTTACCACCTTTGGGACAGTCGTACAACCAGAAATAGGAGATATTGTCCTCAGCATTCTTCCTAGTTGGCACGTTTACGAAAGAACAGTTGAATATTACTTACTTTCTCAAGGTTGCACCCAAGTTTACACTAATTTGCGCTCTGTGAAAAAGGATTTAAAAGAATTTAAACCTAATTACATGCTGGGTGTGCCGCGTTTGTGGGAATCGATTTATGAAGGTGTGCAAAAGCAGTTTCGGGAACAACCTGAGAACAAACAACGTTTAATTAACTCGTTACTGTCGATTAGCGATAAGTATATCAAAGCGCGGCGAATCGCGGATAATTTGAGTTTAGAACATCTGAATGCATCAGGAATCGCGCGATTATCAGCAAGTATACAAGCATCTGCATTGCTTCCGCTTCATGCCTTAGGAGAAAAACTCGTTTATAACAAAGTACGAGAAGCCACGGGAGGAAAAATTAAGCAGATGATTAGCGGTGGTGGTGCGCTTCCCAAACACATTGATGATTTCTTTGAAATTATTGGTGTCGAGATTTTACAAGGTTATGGCTTGACAGAAACTTCTCCGGTAACAAATGTGCGTCGTTCTTGGCGGAATTTACGCGGTTCATCTGGACAACCACTTCCGGGTACAGAAAATAAAATTGTCGATTCAGAAACTCGTAAACCGCTACCAATTGGGGAAAAAGGTTTAGTGCTGTTGAAAGGACCGCAAATTATGAAAGGATATTACCAAAATCCGGAAGCGACGGGAAAAGCAATTGATTCTGAAGGCTGGTTTGACAGCGGAGATTTGGGTTGGGTGACACCAGAAAAAGATTTGGTGCTGACAGGAAGGGCAAAGGATACGATTGTCTTAAGCAACGGAGAAAACATCGAACCACAGCCGATTGAAGATGCCTGTGTGCGATCGCCTTATATCGACCAAATCATGCTTGTGGGGCAAGATAAGCGCAGCCTTGGTGCTTTGATAGTACCAAATTTGGAAGCTCTGCAAAAATGGGCAGAAAGTCAGAATCTAGAATTATGTATACAAGACGACAATGTAACCGAGACGACAGGTCAAAAAATAAATCTTGAGAGTAAAATGAGCCAGGATTTATTTCGGCAAGAATTGAATCGGGAAGTGCAAAATCGTCCAGGTTATCGAGCGGATGACCGTATTGGTCAATTTAAACTCATCCTGGAGCCGTTTTCGCTCGAAAATGGCATGATGACACAAACCTTAAAAATTCGCCGTCACGTCGTCATGGAACGCTATCGCGATATTATTGACGGCATGTTTGCCTGATAATTTCCACCGCAAACAAATAGAGTGAACGTGAAACTTTTATGGATGTCTCCAAACCTCAACTGCTTTTAAAGCGAGTCGTGAATGTCAAAGTCATTGTCACTCCTCTCTGGAAAGACGAAGTACAGCAGCAACTGCAAACGCAGATCAATCAAACCGATCAGCAATTGCAACAGCTAGACACTCAAGGACAAAGAGCTGTAGCTGAAATTCAAAAGCAGAGTTTACAACCTCCAGGACCCCAAACCCTGCAACAAATCGAAAATATCCAAGTCCAAGTCAACCAAAAGAAAAGCGAACTGCTAGAGCAAAAAAATCAAAGTTTGCAAAACCTCCAGCAAGTGCAGTTTCTCGAATTGGATCAGGAAGTGCCCCAATTTCAAATGGAAGGCTTTTTCCGGGTCGAACCAGGTGATAACCTGATTAGCAAAATGCAAGTCGAAATCGTTCTGCGCGATGGTGTTGTAGAAGAAATTCGCGGTGACGTTTAAAGAGTGCTGAGTTATGAGTTATGAGTTGTGAATTTTAACTTTTAACTCCTCACTTTCGTACAGACGTTCCGCCGGAACGTCTCTACCCAACTCAAAATTGCATCTATCCACAGGTAGAAATTGAATTTTTGTGAGGGCGGTTCCCAGACCAACATTGTACCTGGGAGCCTGCCCAGACAATTTGCCAAACAGGAGGTGAACTAACTAAAAGCGATCGCCCAAAAGTTGTCATCTCCACCCGGTATTTAAGCGTACCGACAGCATTATCCGCTTGCTTCATCTGTGTAATCGTCACCATCGCTTGATTTGGTTGCGGATAAACTACCTCCACCTTTCGCGTTGCTTTCTCTGATACCACATCATCAAAAGCATTCAGGGCAAGTGTAGCCGGATCGCTACCTTGGAGAGCAGAATTTATATTTTGTAAAGGTATAGTTTTATAATTTACTCTTTCTGTATATACCTCAATATGTTGAGCTTGTGGTATCGCCAAAAATTGCTGTTGTCCATTGTCATTACCCCAAATCGATGCTGACGGCTGGTGCTGCATGATATAAAATCCAGCCCCAACAGTGGCAAAGATACTCAGTATGAAAATCCCAAATAACTTCAATGCCGACATAAAATTAAACAGAAATTTCAAACACGTTGACTACCAACTCTGAATTTTAGATGGAAATTTCACCCCATATCCTCTACATTTCAGTAGCTTTTTTATCTTAGTGAGCCATGATGAGGAGAATAAATCATATAGACCTTTGCGGTGTCTTTAGGTTCCAGGAATGGGGCATTGGGCATTGGGCAATTTTGTTGAGGGGGAAAGGGAAAAGGGAATCATGGTAAGAAAGAAGAAATATTTCTCCCCCTTGTCCCCCTTGTCCCCCTTGTCCCCTTGTCCCCTTGTCCCCTTGTCCCCTTCTGCCTCTAAAATCTAAAATCGAACATCCAAAATTCCTGTGTCAAGCTACAATTCGCATAAAGCAAAAGCTGTTAAAGTCCATAAATTATCGATTTCAAAACCACCCGACTATGAGCATCCAAGAAGTATTTATGCCGGCGCTGAGTTCCACCATGACCGAGGGCAAAATTGTTTCCTGGGTGAAATCTCCAGGCGATAAAGTGGAAAAAGGCGAAACAGTGGTGGTTGTTGAGTCAGATAAAGCAGATATGGATGTAGAATCCTTTTATGAGGGATATCTTGCCACAATTCTGGTACAAGCTGGTGAAAGTGCCCCTGTAGGTTCGGCGATCGCATTATTGGCAGAAACAGAAGCCGAAATAGAGCAAGCGATAGAGCAAGGAAACGCAGGTAGCCAGAAAGCTGCTACATCTGAAACTACCGCTGCGACTGCTCCCGGACAAATGGCAGCACCAATTGAAACACCTGCCTTAACATCTCAAAATGGCTCCAATCATCGGGAAGGACGGCTGATAGCTTCACCCCGCGCTCGCAAGTTGGCAAAGGATATGAAGGTCGATCTAAGTAACCTTACGGGTAGCGGTCCCTACGGACGCATCGTGGCAGAGGATGTCGAGGCATCCGTTGGTACTAAGCAACCCGCTGCCGCGCCCGTTGCATCTCCACAGCCTGCACAAGTCACTAAGACCGTTGCACCTACACCCACACCTGTCGCCGCATCTGCACCCGCACCCATGCCCCCAGCAGCCATTCCGGGTCATATAGTGCCGCTGACTACTTTCCAAAATGCCGTAGCGCGAAATATGGTAGCCAGCCTCTCCGTACCTGTGATTCATATAGGTTACACAATTACCACTGATGCGTTAGACAAGCTTTACAAACAGATTAAATCTAAAGGTGTGACAATGACAGCACTACTAGCGAAAGCTGTAGCGGTGACATTGCAAAAATACCCGTTGTTAAATGCTAGTTACTCAGAACAAGGTATTGTGTATCACAATGACATTAACGTTGCTGTAGCAGTAGCAATGGATGATGGCGGATTAATTACGCCTGTATTACAGAATGCAGACATGGTGGATATATATTCTCTATCACGTAATTGGAAATCTTTGGTAGAGCGTGCAAAAGTCAAAAAGCTGCAACCAGAAGAATACAACAGCGGCACATTTACCGTGTCGAACTTGGGGATGTTTGGTGTAGACAAATTTGATGCGATTTTACCACCCGGACAAGGTTCAATTTTAGCGATCGGTGCATCAAGTCCGCAAGTCGTAGCTACGGCAGACGGTTTGTTTGGCATCAAGCAACAAATGCAGGTAAATATTACTTGCGACCACCGGATTATTTATGGTGCTGATGCTGCGGCATTCTTGCGAGATTTAGCGAAGTTAATTGAGACAAATACTCAATCTTTGACAATGTAATTTGAATTCATCCGACACAAGACTTCTTGCAGAAGTCAGGGGAAAGGGGAAAGGGTAAGGGTAAAGGGATAGGAAAAACCTTTCGCCTTTGCCCACTCATAGTGCAATCATGAATAAGTGCAAGAGGTCTACAATATTACTTGTTTTTTAATTGATTTGTAGAGACGTTCCGGGCCGAACGTCTCTACAATAATTTTTATGCAAACTAATATCTAAGTGACATACGACAACACCCTAAAATATTTAGTTGAGCAGTATCCAGAACAATTCATTCGCTGGCTACTAGCATCGGAACCGAGGGATATTCAAATCCTCAAAACCGAATTAAACCAAGAACCTATCCGCGCTGACTCAGTAACTTTTCTGCAAACTGCCAATCAAATTTTGCATATAGAGTTTCAAACCGTACCCACATCGACTCCACCTTTGCCCTTGCGGATGCTAGACTACTGGGTGCGGCTTTATCGTCAGTACAACTGCGATATTGAGCAAATAGTAATTTTTCTTAAACCGACTTCTTCAGAAGCTGCATTTGTTGAGCAATTTACCGCTCGTAATACCTCTCACCGCTACCGCGTCATCCGTATGTGGGAGCAAAACCCAGAACCGTTGCTGACATCTTCTGCTTTACTTCCCTTGGCAACTTTAGCACAAACAGATTCGCCTGAAAGTTTGCTTCAACAGATTGCAGTTCAAGTGAGTATGATTGAAGAAACAGCAATCCAGCAAAGCATCTCGGCATGTACACAATTGCTAGCGGGGTTAGTATTCGATACAGAAGTAGTTCGTCAACTTTTTCGGAGGGAAGATATGAGAGAATCTGTAATTTATCAAGAAATTCTCCAAGAGGGGAAACAAGAGGGAAGAGAAGAAGGAAGACAATCAGAACTACGGCTTGTTATGCGCTTACTAACTCGTCGTATTGGTGCAATTAACTCTCAACTACAGTCTCAAATTGGGAATTTATCTCTCACACAATTGGAAGACTTGGGGGAAGTATTACTAGATTTTGGTACTCAAGAAGATTTGGCTAATTGGCTCAATACTTTGGCTTAGATTGTCATTTATACTTACTTTCGAGCAGTTACAAAAAAAATCATACTTTCATACCAGACACCTTGTTCAGTTACCGAAGCCTCAATTTGTTGACAATATTCTGCTTTTAATTTTTCCATTTGCTCTGATGATAGCTGTAACAAAGGATTTTTTCTCGGATGAAACCATCCTCCATTCCATTGTTTAGCTTGCTCAATACTGCGGTAAAAACCAAACTGCTGAGACTTAACTTTAATATCTTTAAATCCAGCTTCCGCTAGCATGTTTTTACACTTTTCGGGTGTACCTGTTGGCTCATTGATGTTGAAAAGAGAAATACTATATTTAGCACAAGTTGAAATGATGCGTGGTGCTTCGCAGGATTGCTCAGAGCAACAAGAAAATGCCACAATTCCACCTTTTTTGAGAAACCGATACCACTTGCTTAAAGCAGCAGGAATATCTCTAAAATATACTATTGCTGTGGAACAAAAAATTACATCAAAACTTTCATCATCAAAGTCTATATACTCTGCATCAGCTTCAATTAATTCGATATTTTGCAAGTTTAAATCATCAATCTTTTTTTGTGCTTGTGCGAGCATTCCTGAAGAAAAATCTACACCAATTACTTTTCCTTCATCGACAATTTGTGCAGCCGCAATAGCAATTATACCTGTACCAGTTGCCAAATCCAATACTTTTTGTTTATTTTGTAGCGTAACTAGTTCTAGTAAACGAAGAGCGCGACGAATGGTGTAATCATTATCGTAAGTTGTTCTACTGTTAAAAAAATCAATTATTTCTTGCTTATATTGTCGTTCGTATTCACTATTTAGCATAATATTTTTATTTATATAAACAAGTGCGATCGCTAACTTAAAAATAACTTGTTACTGATACTTATTTCACTCTTATTTCTCAGCGCTCCTCTGCGCTTCACTCCGCGTACCTTTGCGTTAAAAAAAAGGTGAGCATTGCCCACCCTACTTTTTCTATCCTTTCACACAAAGAACTTGCTTCAGCGTTGCCTCAACTTCAACCAAATCTGATTGATTTGCCATAACTTGTTCTATCGGCTTGTAAGCGCCAGGAATTTCATCCAAAACGCCTGTATCTTTGCGACATTCTACACCCTTTGTTTGCTCAATCAAATCATCGAGTGTATAAGTATTCTTTGCCTTCTTTCGAGATAGCAAACGTCCCGCACCATGACTGCAAGAACAAAAGCTATGAGCATTACCTTTACCTTTAACAATGTAGGATTTTGCCCCCATTGAACCGGGAATAATGCCATAATCTTCTTCTTGTGCGCGAACTGCACCTTTACGAGTGACGTATACATCCTCGCCAAAATGTACTTCTTTTTCAGCGTAATTGTGATGGCAATTCACCTCTAATAAAGGTTTAATTGCCTTTCCACCCGCAAGATGCTTCTCAACGATGCGCTTAAAACGTGCCATCATGACATCACGGTTAACACGCGCATAATCCTGCGACCACTGTAAATCATGCCAATATGCTTGAAATTCTGGCGTTCCGGCGACAAAATGAGCTAAATCGGGGTCAGGCAAGTTATTACCTGCCATTTTTGCTAATTCCTTCGCAGTGTGAATATGGCACTGTGCTACATTATTGCCGATATTGCGGGAACCAGAATGCAGCATCAGCCAAACAGAGTTTTCTGTATCTAGGCAAACTTCAATAAAGTGGTTTCCACCCCCAAGAGAACCTAACTGTCGCATGGCTTTACTTTGCAAGTCTTGCACCCCGCGATGCAAGTCTTTAAAATCACTCCAGCGTTGCCAGTTGGTAACGGATTTTTCCACCTCTTTATTTTCGTTGAATCCAGTTGGAATTGCGGCTTCAATATCCAAGCGAATTTTCTTTAGTTTGCCTTCGAGTTGTTCACCTTTAAATGGTGTTTTAATGGCGCACATTCCGCAACCAATATCTACACCGACAGCAGCCGGAATAATTGCTTCTTTTGTGGCAATTACAGAACCAACTAAGGCTCCTTTCCCTAAGTGAACATCTGGCATCAAGGCAACGTGTTTAAATACAAATGGCAGCGATGCTACGTTTTTTGCCATTTTAATTTCGTCTGATTTTAAGGGGTGATTAGCCCAAGACAAAACGGGCGATCGCGTGGAAATTTCTAAGTTTTCGTAGGGCATAATATTTATTTTGAATTTTGGAATTGGGAATTGGTAATGGGAACATAAAACTTTTTTCCCCATTCCCCAGTTTTTAACTAGTTGTAACAGTTTAATTTGGAGTTAATCTGCTTCTTAAATTTCCGTGAAGCTAATTAACTACTCTGGGATAAGAAGCTTGTATTTATATTGTAGTATAGATATTACAAATGTCAAGACGATCGCCTGCACAAATACCAGATTTTTCCCAAATGTATTAAAATTTGTAAATAAATAATTACAAATTTTACGTAAAATTGAGTAAATATATGGGAATTCGTCAAGATACAATTTGGGAACGTTTTTTATCGCCTGTGGTACGCCTTTTGATTGATGAGCAATCTTTGCGGCGTTACGCTGAAAGTGTAGACTGGGAAAAAGAAAGCGCCAGCTTCCGACGAGATGATGTAATAATTCCCTCGTACTACACTAGCCAAAATTTCCACGGCATTGAGGGCGGATATCTTAACTTTGGTGCAGCGGTTTCCTACGATCCGATTACCCAATACGTTGTGCCACCTAACGAAACCTGGGTGCGGCAAGCCTTGATTGATGCTGTGAAAGTGCAACCGCGACGCATCCTTGATTTAGGCTGCGGTACAGGTTCCACAACCTTAATGTTAAAGCAGGCTTTCCCCCAAGCTCAAGTTATTGGTTTGGATTTATCGCCTTATATGCTGGTGAGGGCAGAACACAAAGCGCAAAGTGCTAATTTGGATATAAGTTGGCGACATGGGAATGCTGAAAAAACAGTTTTTAAGGATGGTTATTTTGATTTAGTGACAGCTTCTTTGCTATTTCACGAAACACCCCCAACAGTAGCCCAAGCAATTCTGCATGAAAGCTACCGCTTGCTGGTTGAGGGTGGGCAAGTCTTGATTTTGGATGGTAATCAAAATACCCTGCGTCAGTTAGAATGGTTGAATGATGTTTTTGAAGAGCCTTATATTCGTGACTATGCTGCTGGTAGTGTAAATGCGAGTATGGGTGCGGCAGGATTTGCAGCAGTGCAAACCCAAGATATTTGGTGGATAAATCAGGTGAGTAGTGGCGTAAAACCGATGAGAGGAGAAAATACAACTATCCGCGACTTTGTTGGGCAATACGCCGGGGCGACAGATAGCACAATAGATAATAATGATTTGGAGGACTTTGGATCTCCAGCGTTTGGCACAAAGGCATGAGTTTAAAGGCAGTTTTATTTGATTTTAATGGGGTTATCATTAATGACGAGTCAATTCACGAACAACTGATTAAGCAAATTTTGATTGAGGAAAATCTTACCCTGAAAAAGGGTGAGTTAAACCAAGTTTGTTTGGGCAAATGCGATCGCTCTTGTGTGCGTGAGTTGTTGGCAAGTCGTGGTAGAGTCGTAAGTGAAGATTATTTAACGCAGTTGCTAAACCGCAAAGCAACTATGTATGCGCTCGAAGTTGAGAAAATAGAAAAACTGCCTTTGTATGCGGGTTTAGATGATTTAATATTCCAAGTGCGATCGCGCAATCTTAAATTAGCACTAGTTAGTGATGCTATCCGCAAAGAAATCTCCCTGGTACTCGAACGCGCTAAACTCGCCGAATACTTTAGAGTTATAGTAGCAGGTGATGACATCGCCACTACTAAACCAGAACCCGATGGTTATTTATTGGCAGTCGAACGCCTAAATCAGGAATATACTGATTTAAATCTTCAACCTTGTGAGTGTCTGGTGATAGAAGATACCCCAGCAGGCAGACAAGCCGGAAAACGTGCAGGGATGCAAGTATTAGGTGTAGCAAATACTTACCCATTTCACATGCTGCAACGTTGCTGCAATTGGACTGTAGATTATTTAACTGATTTGGAACTAGAACGGGTAGAAGAAGTCTTTTCGCACTCTGAGCCTGAACAATTCTTCGCAGGCTAATGCTAGAATAGCTGATGGCTCAAGCCAAAAAGACGATTAGCAATTTGGGGAATTAGCTCAGTTGGTAGAGTGCTGCGATCGCACCGCAGAGGTCAGGGGTTCGACCCCCCTATTCTCCATTCAGATCATGTACATTAACTGATTATTTGTCACTGTTAACAAATTAATGTCATTTTAACAAATTAATTGTCACTTTGACTTATTTTTGTTTTTAACCTGGTGTTAACAGATTAATTGTCCTTAAATTTCAGATCAAGCTACTATACACACTTGATGCTGTGTACGATCGCAGCACTCCTTTCAACCCACCTTAATTTTAGAACAGGATTTTAATTTATTAGGCTTTGAAACAGAAGGTAAAAATATTACAGCAACCTTCACCCGCCCCACTCCAGGAGGGGTGTTGAAACCCGAACTCAACAGGGGACATTGGGATCTCAGTCTTTCAACCCGCCCCACTCCGGGAGGGGTGTTGAAACCAATCTCGGTAGAGCTTACCGTTTCTGACCGTTCAGGAATCTTTCAACCCGCCCCACTCCGGGAGGGGTGTTGAAACTCCCGATTGGAAATATCTCGAATTTCTTCCCAGGACTTTCAACCCGCCCCACTCCGGGAGGGGTATTGAAACTAAGCGTTGCCGTGTGCATCGGCAGCCCAGTGACCACCTTTCAACCCGCCCCACTCCGGGAGGGGTATTGAAACCAAGATGAGGCAACCCAGTATAGATCTTTTTTCGCTTTCAACCCGCCCCACTCCGGGAGGGGTATTGAAACTTTGGCGGGACAGTTAGAGTCGCCGTGATTCGGTCTTCTTTCAACCCGCCCCACTCAGGGAGGGGTATTGAAACGGCTAATTTCAACGCGG
>JBPCQW010000044.1:0-6994 GCA_050997715.1 Hassallia sp. | reverse complement strand
TTTCCAATACTGGACCTGGGGGGGGATATGCGCGAGCCACATTGTCATAATTTACGCCCCCACGCACGATATCCGCAAGCAAAGCCGCATATTTTTCTACTGCTTCTATTCTATGGCGATCGTGCCGCCCCCACTCTACCGATTCGCCTTTGAGCGCTTGTTCTACACGCTCTAAAAATTCCTGATGTCCCTTCGCTCTGAGTGCTTCTACTTCTAACTGGTGTTTGCGTTCTGCAACAGCCGCAGCGCTTCGGGGTTCGTAAGCCTCTCCCTTTTGCTTGAAATACATTTTATCGTCTGATAACAAGCAATGAGCCGCGTAACACAAAGTCGCTTCTGAATCGGAAAATAGCAAATTCGCCATTTGCTTAGGAGTGACTGTTTCTCCATCCTCAACCAGTAATTCCCAAGCGATCTCCAAACTTGATGGATCTAAATAATCCTTAACTTGCTCTTGAAAGCTTTTTATTTCTGTGGGCTTGTAGGTTTGCCCACTAATAGTATAGGTGATTTGTCTTGGCGCGAGGCTGTGGGACTGACTACGTTCATCTACCACAAACCAACGGGTTTTGCCGTCTGGTTTTTCTACTACACCCAGACGGCGATCGCCTTGAACTCTAAATTCAACTAGCGTCCCCTTCTCCACAATCGCATTTTATTAGTGAATATTTTTAATTAATACCTATGAGTCAGGAGCTAGGAGTTAGGAGTTAATTAAAAACTCATAACTCATCACTCAGAACTCTTTCTAGCCTTCTGCATTGATGAAAGGCATCAATGCGACAATCCGGGAGCGTTTGATCGCTAATGTTAATTGTCGCTGTTGCTGAGAAGTAAGTCCGGTAATTCTACGTGGAAGTATCTTACCTCTTTCGGTAACGAACTTACGCAACAAATCGACATCTTTATAATCTATTGGTTCTCCAGGCTTAATCGGAGACAGGCGACGACGGAAATAACTCATGTTTTACTTGATTTCCTTATGAACGGTATGTTTGTTGCAGTGGGTGCAGAACTTGCTCAGTTCTAGCCGATTGGTTGTGTTGCGACGGTTCTTAGTGCTGGTATAACGTGAAACACCAGGAGAACGCTTATCTGTATTTGATCGACACTCGGTACACTCTAGTGTCACAATTATCCGAGCACCTTTACTTTTAGCCATAATCTTACAAACAGTAAAGCCTGAAGAGAATTAACACAAATTACTATTTTCTCACATTACGTCGTGTCTTTTCAACTAATCGCTTGATTTTTATATCCAGCGAATAGCCTCGGCGCGACGAAACTATCATAGTACCAGATACGCGATCGTGCAAAGCCTGCCGCATCTGGGTATCTGATAACGCAGCCCCACAGTCTATTGCCAGGGGAATCACTAGCAGTATAGCAGTTGGGTTTCTAATAATGTTGCCGAGGGCAATAGATATTAAAAGCGCACCAAAACAGATTATAGCTTCTCTTTTGAGAAGAGACTGCAAATCTGGAATTCTGCCTACTACTTCTCCATCTTGGACTTCTAGCAGCTTCATGTCGAAAGCCCAACGTCCTAAACTCTGCCCCTGATTGTTGTACACTACCAGCACTCGCGTTAGCAGCCAAGCAATAACAAAAACTAGTATTTGTACAAATTGAATGCCAACCTCACCGCTACCGAATACCGAACTGAGTAACCAGACACCAAAGAAATCAGTTGCGAATGCGATCGCACGTCGTCCGATGTCAACTTTGGGATAATGTTTTTGGGGTACTCGGTCGATAGTCATACAAAATAAGTATTTATTTATATTGAGGTTAAAAGTGGAGAAGAGTGTTTTTCTTCTACTTCAATTTTAAGCTTTTGTCATTACCAACATTTTTCCTAATGTTATATTGTCGTCAAAGACTTAGCCTGCCTAAGGTTAGAAACCCCTTTTCTTAGAGCTAAGTGTCTGTGATGTTGTGGAAGTTCTCAGCGTGCAGGTTTGTGTGGTTTCACATCATCTGCGAAAGTTCCGCGATCTCAATAGACAAATTGTAGTCCGTGCGTAAGTCCCGTTACTGTAAGACGTGTATCTTTTAACTTATAAGAATAACGCTAAAAGGCTTACATAACACTTAATTGTGAATTTCTACCCAATCCATGTTATGTTTTTTTAGTAAATTTTTGACTAGAATTTTCCCCAGAGTTTAATTAAATCGCCGAACTGCATCAACAATTGTACCAATGTTACAGAGCAAGACTGCATCAACAATTGTACCAATGTTGGATATTAAGTTACCAATTCACGAAACTTTTCAAAGTACAGTCCAAGGTGAAGGATACTGGACTGGTTCTTTAGTAGACTTTATTCGCTTGTCTGGGTGTCCAGTGGGCTGCCCTTGGTGCGACACTGGTTATAGTGATGGTGGTGCCAAATTACCGCGAAGGGAACGCTCTATCCACGAACTTTTAGCCGAAATAAAATCTCCCAGAGTGGTAATCACTGGTGGAGAGCCATTCATTCAAAAGCATTTACCTGAATTGGTGCAAGCTCTCTTGGCAGCAGGAAAGGAAGTCAGTATTGAAACCTCTGGTGCTTTTTGGCAACAAGTCTCTCCTGCGGCTTGGATTACTTTATCTCCCAAGGAACACGTTAACCCTAGATACCCAGTCCAAAAGCAGTTTTGGAGCCGGACAAATGAAGTGAAGATAGTGGTAGAGACTGGGACAGAAGTTGACTTTTACCAAGAATATCTATCTGCTCAATCTAGCTTGCCTGTTTACTTGCAACCTGAATGGAACAATTCAGCAAAAACCATACCTTTAATTTTACAATTGTTACAACAAAAACCTCACTATAGGCTTTCTTTGCAAACACATAAATATATCGGGGTTCAATGATAAATAATCAGTAGCTACTCGCTAATAACTGTGTAAAATCAGGATCGCCATGTTATCAGTCAGTGATGCAGAAGCAATTATTTTAAATTTGGTGCAACCGCTGGATAATCAGCAGGATACAGAAGTTGTCGATTTACTTGCAGATAATCGCATTTTAGCGACACCTGTCACAAGTAACTTAGATTTTCCCCATTGGGATAATTCGGCGATGGATGGTTACGCTGTGCGTTATGAAGATGTGCAGCATTCTAGCGAGGAAGCACCAGCGATTTTGGAAATTATCGAAGAGATTCCCGCTGGATATCAGCCTCAGTGTACAATTAAGCTGGGGCAAGCTGCGCGAATTTTCACCGGTGCGGTAATGCCGGCAGGTGCGGATACGGTAGTTATGCAGGAACGAACCCGCTTTGAAGATAACCGCGTTTTCATCCTCACCACACCTAAACCGCAAGAATTTGTCAGACATAAAGCATCTTACTATCAAGCTGGGACAGAATTACTACCCGCAGGAGTTGTATTAAATGCGCCGGAAATTGCCGTTTTAGCTGCTGCACAATGTACAAAATTACGTGTTTACCGCAAAGTGCGTGTAGCTGTATTTTCTAGTGGTAATGAATTGGTAACGCCTGACAAAGCGCTGCAACCCGGACAAATTGTTGATTCTAATCAGTATGCGATCGCTTCTTTGGTCAGGCAAACTGGGGCAGAAGTGTTAATGTTAGGAATTGTTAAGGATGATCCAGAGATATTAAAGCAAGTAATTTCTCAGGCTCTTGCTAATGCCGATATAATTATCTCTTCAGGTGGGGTTTCGGTGGGAGATTATGACTACGTTGAGCAAATTCTCGAATCTTTAGAAGCAAAAATTCACATTCGATCTGTGGGAATGAAACCAGGCAAACCGCTGACTGTCGCTACCTTCCCAACAGAGAATTGTTTATACTTTGGTTTACCAGGAAATCCGGCTGCGGTTTTGGTGACATTTTGGCGGTTTGTGCAACCGGCAATCAAAAAAATGTCTGGACTGGCTGACAATTGGCTAAGTTTTGTGAAAGCGCGATCGCATGATGAATTGCGATCGGATGGCAAGCGGGAAACTTACCTTTGGGGTAAGTTGCATTTAATTGATGGATTTTACCACTTTCACGTAGCTGGTGGTAGCCACACTTCGGGAAACTTAATAAATTTAGCGCAAACCAACGCTTTAGCTATTCTACCAGTGGGTAAAACCTTAATTTATCCTGGTGAGGAAGTGCAAGTTTTGCAAGTTGGTTAATCGTCGGGCAGCGTGTAATTAGAAACTTTTACTTCATCTTAGATTAAATCGGCATTTGTTTGTAATATCTGATTTTCGATATTTAATTAATATAGGGAAAGAATTTTTTCAAATCGTTAATTTTTTTCTCAAAAAAGTGCCACGAAATCATAGCCAGAATTAGCGTGATAAGTGTCGAAAGTACTGGCATTATGATTGGCTTTGAGCTATAGGCTGATAATCCTAAAATGTCAAATGCCTGATGAATAAGATATGGAGTAAACAGGTGTATCAGGTAAATACCGTAACTTATTTTGCCTAGGTACACAACAGCCGGAAATTCGAGTACTTTTGCGATAATGCCTGAAAATCCCTTTGCTGTTTGGGCAACAAGCCAAGTACAAATCATTCCGATTGCAGTCTCACCAAGAACTTTATCCACAATCGTATTATTATATTGACGATTTAAAATTTGGATTAACAATAATAGAAAACAGCCTATAAAAAGGCAGGCTTTTGTGAATCTTTTTTCAAATAAACTTGATTGTTCTTGTTGATTTAGATAAGCGAGTAGCGAACCAAGTCCAAGTATGTCTAAATAACTTGGTGTCAGCACCCAAATAGCAACTTGGTTCAAACCAAGCATAATACTAATCAATCTAAACGCAGGTCCGATAAAAATTACACTAATGATCCCAGGTAATAATAATTTTTTGGGCAGGAAGAGAATCAGCCAAGGCCATACCAGGTAGAATTGTTCTTCGACTGCTAATGACCAAAGATGACTAACAGAGTCGTTATAATCACCCCGGATAGCAAAATAGATATTTGATAGATACAAAAGATGCCAAGTCAATGTCTCTCGAACAGGTGGGATATTTAAAATCGCAGCTACAGCCAAGATTAAGTAAAACAGGGGGAATATTCGCATTATCCTACGTCACTAAGCCGAAATGATCCAATCTTTTTCCGGATAGAGGTAGCGAAAATTACTAAAATGCGTTTCTATATTTAAGTGGGGTTGGGGACTGAGGTTTTTTCGTCCCGATTAATCCAAATACCTCTGAGTCCAACTGCTTTGGCGCCGTGATAATCTTCTTTAATGCTGTCGCCGATGTGCCATGCTAATTGAGGTGGACAGTTATGTTTTTCTAAAGCGGTTAGAAAAATTTGGCGATCGGGTTTTGCTGCACCTACTTGGGTGGATATTGTAATTGAACTAAAAAACTCTCTTAGTTGCAAATCTTGCAATACCGAATAGAGACGAGAATCGAAATTAGAAATTATCCCTAGTTGAATTCCTAAACCTTGCCAATTTACTAATGATGCTAAAACATCTGGATAAACAAACCACGGTTCAGCTGTACCAAAGTGAATATAAAGTTCGCTAAAAAAAGCTGAAAAATCAGAAAATTGTGGGAGAACTCCTGCACGTTCAAATGTGCGACAAGCTATTTGCAACCACCAATCAAACTCACGCTGGGGAATATCTTGTTGTTCTGCACCGGGAAATATCGGTGGTGAAGATGCTTTAAAGCTTTGGATAAATGCTTTATTCAAAGTATCGGCAGGAACTTGCACACCAAATTCCTGCGCTATCTGACTATAAATTTCACCGACACTGCCTTTAACTCCGAAAAGTGTACCAACAGCATCTAAAAAAATAACTTTAGGTCGTTCCATAGTACCAAGTGCTGAATGCTTAAGTAAAGTAGATTTTAAATTAGTAAGGTGCGTTAGCAACTGCGTAACGCACCTTATAATGAAGCAATATTTGTAACGCTTTCTCAAGGAAGTTAGGAACTAGGGACTAAAGAAAGAGATTTTTATAATTTGTTGTGTGATGAAATTATATTATGTCATGCAACAACCCTCGTAGAGACGTTCCGGCGGAACGTCTCTACAATATGTATGAACCGCTAATCGTATCACATGAAAGTCTATTTAGAAAGTATTTCGATGAGCGGACGGGCTAACCAATTAAAACCAACTTTTAGCTGATGATCTAAAGTTGGCATCCGGTAGAGGTAAGCTAGACGACGAGCAACAGCTGCCAAAGAACCATCTAGTTTAACTCCTAAACCGGTGAGAGTAGCGTTGTCTATCCCCAGTGTCATCATTTCCCCTAACTGCTGGTAGCGGAAGGGAAGTAAAGGGCGATCGCTTAAAGTTGCCCAGATATTCCATGCGGTATAATCAGCTTGTTGAAAAGCTGCTTGAGCGGTTGCGGGGACTTGCTGACCTTCGATATCATGAGAGTCTGCTAAGTCTCCTAAAGCAAAGATTTCTGGATGGTCAATTACTTGCAGAGTCGGTGTAGTGGTGATTTGACCGCGCTGATTTTGCTTGAGGGGAAGGTTTTTAACTACGGGACTAACTCGTGTTCCCACTGTCCAGATTACCAAATCGACGGGAATTGTATCAACCTGCTGTTTGTAATCTAGGGAAATGCTATCTTGAGTAATTGATTCAACTTTGGTTTCTAAATCAATAAAAACACCCCGTGCTTCTAAAGCTTTTGTCGCAGCTTCACGGTTAAATTCTGGGGAAGTTCGCAAAATTTGATCGCTGAGTTCAACTAAACGAAAGCGTCCTCTTTCTCCTAATCTGTCTGCAAGTTTGCAAGCTAACTCGACACCACTGTAACCACCACCAACAATTGCGACGCGGATTTTGTCTGCTGGTGATTCTTCTAAAACGCGCAGACGTTCTTCTAAATTATAAGCATCAGCAACGCTGCGGAAGGGGTAAGCGTGGGACGGGGCACCGGAAACTAAATCTAAAGGAGTTTCTCCACCCAGCGCTAAAACTAAGCGATCGTAGGGGATTTCCTGACTATTCTGTAAATGTACTCTTTGCTGGTCTATGTCAATTTCCGA
>JBPCQW010000567.1:0-2877 GCA_050997715.1 Hassallia sp. | reverse complement strand
AGCAATTTGTATAGCATTTGAGCTAATCGGAGTGCCACTTTTTACTAAATTAGCCCGAATCTTGCCATAAATTTCCGCACACAGATCATCAAATGGTAGAGATAAAAACTGATTCAGAAACAACAGTTGTATATTTAAACTCTTCTGAGGATTATTGCTACGCATCGAGCCATAAAATAACTCAGCTTTAACCACAGAACAAACAGCAATTTTATTCGCTTCTAAGCTATTAAGATGACGATTAACACTAGAATTTTTATTCTTTAAATACACTATACAAGCATTAGTATCTAGTAAATAAATAAGAGAAGAATTACTCATCGAAAACCCCGATTAAATCATCATCCATTTCATCACAAATCCCCAGATCGTCAATTGTAAAATCTATGTCCGCACAACTTCCCGCTAAATCCAATAATCCTGAAGTATGAAGGGGAATATTTGCCGACAAAAAAGCTTTTAAATCTCTATCATTCTTAAAAGACAACATCTCCCTAAACTCATCAAAATTAATCAATCCCTCTAAGAAGGCTTCTAGAACTAATTTATCAAGGATTTTTTGAGATAAATCCCCCCATTTATCCTGAACTCTCTCGGTTAATTTATCTGGTAAATTAATCGTAATTTCCATATCAAAAAACCCTCCTTAGTTTACATTAATATTTTTATTTTAGTCCTTAAACCACTTCCCCCAACATCGCCATAATGTCCGACTCCAGTGATTTAATATCATTCTCAATCTCATCCAGAGGACGAGGCGGCTGATATACATAAAAATGACGATTTAAGGGAATCTCATACCCAACCTTAGTTTTATAAAAATCAATCCAAGCATCTGCTACATGGGGCAATACCTCCGCCTTAAAATACTTCTCACAATGCCCCTTTACCAACTTAATCAACTCATCTACACTCGCATCTTTGTCATAACCCAACGGTAACGGCAACGTAATATCATCCGGCAAAGGTACAATCTCCGTATCTCGCAAATTACTATCCGGTTCAGGATTTCCCTTCTTATCCCGACAGATTTCGGCTTCAGGATCAGCCTCACCCAACGCTGCTAAAATCGCCTTGATCACCGGATCTTTCAACTTTAGCCCCGCATTCTTTAGCACCCGATCTAAATCCCGCATAAACTCAGCACGGGACATATACAGGCGATTACCGTCCAGACGCTGCAAAGCATCTAAAATCTGATTTTGGAGACTTTCACCCATTTCGATTTCTAACTGTTGCGCTTTTTCATCCTTACGCTTCTTAGTCGTCGCCAAATCCTGAAACGCTTTTTGCTCTGACAACCGAGCCACCCGTTCCTCACTCGCCTGAAAATTTAATCTTAACGGACGCTCCACAGTAATTTTGAGAAATCCAAACTCCCGATTATCAAAAATCTTTGAGCAAATCTGCTTTTCTATCTGTCCGTCTGATTTCACCTCACATACACCATTTTGCTCAAAATCCCCATACAGTTGCACCAGTTCTGCAATATGCTCAGGGGATAACTCATTGCGCTTATTACCGAGACTCTTTTTCATCTTTTGAAAATGGTGCGTCCCATCAATAAGCTGAACTTTTCCCTGACGATGCGCCGCTTTTTTATTCGTCACTAGCCAAATATAAGTAAAAATTCCCGTGTTATAGAACATCTGGTCAGGTAGAGCAACCACCGCTTCCAGCCAGTCATTTTCAATAATCCAACGGCGAATATTACTTTCACCGCTCCCCGCATCCCCTGTAAACAAGGGCGAACCATTAAACACAATCGCAATCCGAGAACCATCACCCCCAACCTGTGGGGAGGCGTGCATTTTCGAGATCATGTGTTGCAAAAACAACAGCGAACCATCATTAATTCGAGGTAAACCTGCCCCAAAACGCCCCTCAAATCCAAGTTCCTCATACTCATCTTTAACGAAATCTTCTTCCGGCTTCCATTCCACACCGAATGGCGGATTTGCAAACATATAGTGAAACTGTTTGTTGGCATGACCGTCACGGGGTAAAAAATTATTACTTTTACTTTTTGCGTTTTTTATTCCCAAGGTGTCGCCATAGACAAGATTGTTAATCGGCTCATCTTTAATCAGTAAGTCAGAACAGCAAATCGCATAGGATTCAGGATTATACTCTTGCCCAAATAACCCTAAATTTGCTTCAAGGTTTTGTTTCTTAATATGTTCCTGCGATACCGAGAGCATTCCCCCTGTTCCTGCTGTGGGGTCGTACACTGTCCGATAAATCCCTTGTTTAAAGATATCCTGCTCGTCACAGAAAACCAGATTCACCATCAGCCGAATTACCTCACGGGGTGTAAAATGATCTCCCGCCTCTTCGTTCGCCTGCTCGTTAAACTTTCTCACCAGTTCCTCGAACAGATAGCCCATTCGTAAATTAGAGAGTTTTGCCGGAGATAAATCAACTTCAGGACTAGCGATCGCTTTCATCACCTCAAACAGACGGTTAGCTTCATCTAACTTCTGGATTTCATTATCAAACTCAAATTTCTCAAAAATATCCCGTGCTAGAGGCGAAAACCCATTGATATAAGCTCTGAGATTATCTGCAAGCCCCTCAGAATCCTCTAGTAATTTCTGAAATGTAAATTCACTGAGGTTATACAACGGCTGTTGGCGATTACCCCCAATTGCTACCTTGGCGATCGCCTTCTCAAAAGCGTCACCCTCTAAGCCCATCGCCTCAAACTTAGCCTTGGACTCAAGGACAGCTTGTTTAGTAGGTTCTAGAACCTGACTTTTCCCGTTAAGTCTTGAAAAGCTTACTGGTAAAGGATTTAAGAAACAGCACGGCAGATACGGGAAAGTGATGAAAATTCGGTGCTAAAGGTGACAAGCAATGCTGGACTGGTGGGAGAAA
>JBPCQW010000444.1:0-4356 GCA_050997715.1 Hassallia sp. | reverse complement strand
ATCCATAACGTGACTTTCGCTTAGAGACGGCTTGCAAACTAGGACCCACTCGTCCCGAAGCTTCTAAACCATGACAACCCGCACAGTTTATTTGAAAGATAGCGTGTCCTTGAATTGGGTCTCCTGTCAGCGATAGAACACTCTTAACATATGGCTCGGAGGCTCTAAGGGTGCGAACAGCAAGAATGCCCAAAAGGATTGCTAGCAGAATCGCTACAGCCAACAAAGCGATCCGCTGAATCAGAATTTCAGGTTTAGTAATCTGGTTATCCAAAGGGTTTGCTGTAAAACTATAAGAAACTTTTCATTTCATACACATAGCTTAAAAGTTCTTGATTGTGTCTGCAAGCACAAATTTAACTTTTGTTGTTTTTTGGGCGCTCAAAAATGCAATTCCAGCGGGGATTCATGCGCGATTTGGTAGAATCAAAAGCAGAAAACGTTAATTATAGGAGACTTATAGTGGTTGAACCCCTGCTATCAGGCATTGTTATTGGTTTGAGTATTGTCACCCTGGCTGGCTTGTTTTATAAGGCTTACGAACAGTTCAAACGCGGCGAAAAGCTCGGTCTGTAAACTGGAGAGTGGGGAGTGGGGAGTGGGGAGTCAGGAGTTAGGAGTTAGGAGTCAACTGTCCCCTTGTCCTCCTTGTCCCCCTTGTCCCCCTTGTCTCCTCGTCCCCCTTGTCCCCTTCTCTCAAGAACTCCCCCCCTCCTCATTCCAGAATCCTGTAAAATGTCAAAGCGGTATTGCCGTAAACTTTCTCGCGGCATATTTCCCAAGTGGGAATTATTGGAGATGTCCAATTTTGGGGGCTGTGTTCTGCGGCGATTTCTCCGTTAGGATCTAAAAGCTGACCTACCGCGATCGCTTCTAACACTGGCTGATATAATCCACTTGCATAAGGTGGATCGAAGTAAATTTTATCAAATTGCTTTCCGGATAAGTTTTTTAAGCGCTGCAACACGTCTCCTCGCAGCACTTGAAATTCCTGATTTTCGTTTTGTACTTGCTGCCAGTTTTGTTGAATAATGGCACAGGCTCGACTCGATTGTTCAATGCCAACTACTAAGGTGGCTCCTCTAGACAAGGCTTCTGCGCCCATTGAACCGCTACCAGCGCACAAATCCAGCCAGCGACAACCAGCTATTTCTCCCTGCCAAATATTGAAAACTGCTTCGCGTACCCGCGCACTTGTGGGACGGGTATCTTGCCCAGGTAAAGTTTTTATCTGGCGATTTCCGTATATTCTCAGACTCATTTTTAATTGACCATTTGTCATTAGTCCCTTGTGACTCAGGACTAATGACTAGATACTAAACATAAAACTCACATTTATATTATGCAGGAATTTTTTCGCGGACTTGAGAAACGAAATTAGAGAGAATTTGCAGCCCTATATTAGAAGATTTTTCGGGATGAAATTGGACTGCCATGAGGTTTTCGTGAGCGATCGCTGCTGTGACTGTTTGATTCCCGTGGGTGACGCTGGCAGCGCGGATTTGGGGATCAATTGGGTCAACATAGTAAGAATGGACAAAATATACCCAAGGCTGATAAGGCAAATGTTCCCATAAAATGCTTTTTGGCTGAGTCAATTGCAGTTGATTCCAACCCATGTGAGGAATAGTAATTCCTGGTTCGTGAATAAACCGTCGCACTTTTCCTTTGATAATTCCCAGTCCTGGTAGTTTGCCTTCTTCGCTAGATTCAAAGAGGATTTGCAATCCTAAGCATATACCTAAGAAAGGTTTGCCGCTGGCGATCGCTTCTCTTATTGGTTGTTCTAAACCACGCGCTCTTATATGTTGCATTGCGGGATCGAATGCTCCCACTCCTGGCAAAATAACTGCATCTGCTTGTTGTAAATCTTTTGAAGAGTGAGTAATCTTCGGAGTTGCCCCTGCTTTTTCCAAACCTTTGCAGACGGAATGCAAATTTCCCATCTCATAATCTATGACTGCAATTACCGGCATTTACCTGCTCCTTGTAAATTTATTAGGGAGACTTTTTATATTCTAAATAAGATTTGTTATGAATAAAAGAATCCTATTAACTTCTTTTGACATTTGGTTGCCTCATCAACAGTCAAATTCCTCTGATGATTTATTGATCGAAGTCGGCAAACTCAACTCTCTTCTTTATGATTTTACTTTTTTACGACAGTTACCGGTCGATGGACAGCTTGCCAGTTCTCAGGTTAAGGCAAAAATCGAAGTTGTTGAACCAAATTACATCATCTGTTGTGGCATGGCAGAAAGCCGTAAACAATTGAGTGTTGAAAAAATTGCTAGTTACGCAGAAAATATTTTGCAGACAACGGTAGATTTAGAACAACTGGTCGCAGAAGCAACCGCAATTGAGATTAGCCATGACTGCGGCAAATTCGTCTGCGAGCATCTTTATTATTCAGTCTTGGACTATTTGAGACAGCGCAAACTCACAATTCCTTGTATCTTTGTCCATGTTCCCATTTTGACTCAAGAAAATTTTGGGGGAATTGTTGCCGATTTCCTATTGATTGTTGACAAATTGGCACTTATATAAACTTATTTCCGTCTCGATAGTGAACAAATATGTAGATATATGTTGCCTTTTTTACTAATTTTTCCCATCGCTCAAACAACTCCTCCACCACAACCTGAAGAAGTGGTGCAACCGCAAGAAGTGCGTCCTTTATCCGGACAGTTAGATAATGTGCCTGTGTTTAACAGCAATAGTCCAGAATTGATTTTAAAAGAAGGCATTTTACTTTCTACCTTTCCTTCATATGGGAAAAAAGTACCACAGGCACACTTGAATTTTCCTTTTCAGGGAAGATTTGATATTTTCGCTCATCACATTGCTAGAGCTGAACCCGCAGATAATTTGCGGACGTTATATTTAGGGATTATTCTGCACAATCCAACGAAGCAATCGGTGAAGGTGAATGTTTTGGAAGGAGCGAGTTATTTAAGTCAACCAGATGCACCGTTTATACAATTGCCGTCTATTATTGATAATTCTTTAGGTACAGTTTTCGCAGGTCCAGGCGATCGCGTTATGACTGATATTCTAAGAAAACTGCGACAACCAATTTTACCAACCCAAATAGTCATTCCGGCTGGGCAAAGTCAGATGTTGTTAAATCAGCCAATTCCCGTCAAGGAATTGACACCGCCATTAAATGGTCGGTCAACATTGATACATCTACAAAGTAGTGGTACAGTTTATGCAGCAAGTCTAGCGATGTTTGCACCGATAAATTCTGATGGTAGCGAGCGATCGCCTTCTTTACAAGAATGGCAAAATCTCCTAAATAATGGTGATTTAGCAGGACCCCGTGATAAAATACCCACTGAGCCAAATAGTGGTAAACCAATAATTTATGGTCGTGTTGCCGGTGTTGCCCAAGGTTCTGAGTGGAAAGCTTTATTAGTAGATCGTCCCCAAGCTAAATATCTAACTATTCCCCAACCCGGTCAAGCCTTTTCTTACGCCTTGAGTACGGTTCCTGGTGGTAGCTTGGGTACTAATCAAATTCAAAGTGCCCTGATGTTGGTACGCTATCCTGACACCGCATATCGCGCTCACGGCAACTATGGAATTAAATACAGTCTCAAATTGCCGCTATACAACAATACTCAAAGTCAGCGCATTGTAACTATATCAATGCAAACACCACTTAAAGAAGATAAATTAGTAAATCGAGGCTTGCGCTTTTTGACTACACCGGGACCGCAAGTATTATTTCGTGGTACAGTGCAACTACGTTACAAAGATGAGCAAGGAAAGCCGCAAACTAAGCTTATACATTTAGTCCAAAAAAGAGGTCAACAGGGTGAGGCGTTGGCAGTGCTAAACTTAAAAGCAGGCGATCGCTCCGACGTAGAAGTAAACTTACTCTATCCCCCAGACGCCACCCCACCGCAAGTATTAACAGTCACAACTCGATAATTAACAGTACTAAAAACATCGCAACCGTCGTAGAGACGTTCCAGTGGAACGTCTCTACAATATAGGCAATTAACCGGACATGATATCATACAGTCCGCGTAGGCGGACTTGGTTTGTGTAGCTCCAGACTTCCACTCTGAGGGGGATTTGTTAATTTCGCTGAAAACCCTTTGCTGTGGGCTTTTTACCTTTATCCTTAGACTTAGACTTATTCACATCTGCCAAAGCTTCTTGAAACAAGTTATGCAGATGTAAAGGTACACTAGCAATTTCCGGTAACTCTGGCTCAATCGGTTTGTTAAATTCTTGCAAAAGCGGCTTTAAATCACTTTCCAAGCGAAAATCCGGACGCTGTAAGTAAGTTTGCAACACTTTTTCTAATTGAGTTGGGTATTGTTCAGCTAACCGATACCAAACGAA
>JBPCQW010000437.1:0-7712 GCA_050997715.1 Hassallia sp. | reverse complement strand
CTGCAAGTGTTACTGTTGATAGAATTAGTCTTACTATTGAATTCTCCTCAATTACTCTTAAAGTTGACAATTACTTAAGATTTTACTAATGTCATTACCACTAATCAACGGTTTATTCGATATCGTCGCAATCTGCACATTTACTTATCCCAAACTTGCACCTAAAGAATCAGCAATATACGTAGGTACTATCACAATAATCCTCTACTAGGGAATGCACGATAACCACTGACAAAAGTAAAGAATAAATCATTTATAGTCAAGCGATCTGATAAAAGTTATTTAAATTTTAACTAGTGCATCGCGGCAGAAATAACTAACCAGTGGAAGCAGTATTGGGGTAGCCTAAAAACTTCCAAACAAATGGCTTTGCAAATGTCCGATTAAAGTAATCAATGAAACTCAAAATTTGGCATTTAAGATCCAATGTTGAAGTAAAATTGCCACGTCGAAGTAAACGACGTACCAGTATACTAAACCAACACTCAATTTGATTAAGCCATGAGCTATGTTTTGGAGTATAAACAAAGCGAATACGGTGGCTTGTATCAGTCAAAAAAGCTGCACGAGACTCCATTGAATGTAAAATGCCAGATTTACCTTTAATGCCCAAATCGACATTTAAACCACAACTTGTTGCTACAAGTCGGACTAATGACTCAGACTTATGAGTATTGAGTTGGTCGGTGACAAAAATCCATCCATCAGATGGTTTGGTAGCTATAATTGAAGCGATATGGCAGTTAAAATCATCTTCATTGCGTGTTGGAGCAACAGTAGAATGATATATCCCTCCATTCGCTACATCCCATGATGCGATCAGAGAAAGTGTTCCATGTCGAATATATTCAAATTCTTGAAGTTCGATTTTACCCGGTTTCATTGTATCTGTTGGATAGGCTCTTTCAAGAGCCGGAATACCTGTCATCTCATCAGTACTTATAATATTTATGTTCTGGCTATTTAATTCTTGTGCCTGTTGGTATAGCTGACAAATTTGATTAGACTCTTGTTTAAATGTTTCTGGGTTTTTAGGATTTGCGTTTAGCCAGTAACGATTTAGATGTGGTTTTAACATCACTTGATTTTAAAAAATGACCCACACTGCGTGGTGAAATTTCTGTAAGTATTCCACGTTTGACTGCAATGCGAGCTAGTTCAGTTGGTGTCCAATGCGTTACTGGAAGTTCTGAAGTTGCTGGGAGTTCACAGGCAAGTGCAACAATTTGTACTATTTCTTCGAGACTAAATTTCCCTGGATTACCCCGTCGCTGTTCGTCCGTAAGAACCAAAATAATTTTTCTGCATAACGCTTCATCATCTATACCCTCAGACTCTGCTTGGTTCAATGATGTAACTGCATCTAAAAACCGATTTCGCCATAGTCTGACACGGTTTCGTGTTAGTCGTAACGACAACGAAATCTCTGTATTTGTCATACTTGAAGCAGCGTATAATATCAATTGTGCCCGTTGCACCAATCGATAAGGATTTGTGTGGGCACGAATTATCTGTTCTAGAAGCTGCCTTTGTTTCTCTGATAATGCGATCACCCTTGCTATTGGTTGGGGCATTACTCGCCTCCCCTCGATAACTTGTCATATTAAGTTTATCAGTATTTTACACGTCCTCAAATACTGGTCACTTATTTTTGCCGTGCTGCACTAGTGGCTTGTTTGAAATCGATGATGGTAAAATAATTTTTCCCAAAATCTTCATTAATCCGCGTTCCCCGACCGATTATTTGCTTAAATTCGGTCATCGAGCCGATGTTGCGGTCTAGGATAATTAACTTACAAGTTTGGGCATCCACCCCAGTAGTCATTAATTTGGAAGTGGTGACAATGACAGGGTATTGACTTTCTGGTAGGATAAAGTTATCTAATTCCGCTTTCCCTTCCGCATTATCTCCCAATACGGTTCATTTAAGGCTCAAATAGGTGTAAATTGGGTATTGTTTCCAAAAATGGAAATCCAGTCAGGTGCATCTCAAAGAATTATCGTTGGTGTCTCCTAAGATACGAAGTACTGAGATATTCAAGGCGATAGAGACAGCTATCCCCGCAAGTTCAATCGAACAGGCGATCGCGAAAATCAAAGTTGAAGAGGAACGTACACGCTCGTTACCAGCGCAACTGGTAGTTTGTCTGATAATAGCAATGAGTCTGTGGTCGAGAGATTCAATGCGCGATGTACTAAAAAATCTGATTGATGGTCTTTCGGAAACATGGGTCAAAGTAGGCAAATATTGGCGTATCCCATGTAAATCAGCCATTACCCAAGCCAGACAGAGATTAGGAGCAGGGGTGATGACGCAATTGTTTCATCAGTTGGTGCGACCAATGGCAGATAGCGCAACAATAGGAGCCTTTCTCAACGGGCTACGAATCGTCGTGATTGATGGAAGTTGCTTAGATATGCCAGATAGTGATGAAAACGCCAGGGTTTTTGGTCGTCCTGGTAGTCGTCCAGGCACACGAGCAGCATTTCCTAAAGCTAGATTAGTGATTTTGGTAGAAGCTGGAACACATTTAATTTTTGATGCACTAATGTGCCCATATCGGATAGGAGAGCGAGTACGGGCATTAAAGCTTTTACGCTCAGTAACAGAGGGAATGTTGTTAATGTGGGATAGAGGTTTGCATTCCTATGCTATGGTGCAAGCAACAGTCAATAAAGGTTGTGATTATTTAGGAAGAATTCCAGCAAATGTTAAATTCTTAAACGACAAACCTTTAGAAGATGGTTCATATTTGAGTTGGATTTATCCATCTGGCAAATTAAGAAAAAAAGGTTGTGAGCCAATCTTAGTAAGAGTTATAGAGTACAAGGTTGAGAATCCAGACAACTCAGAAGAACAGATTAGATATCGCTTAATTACAAGTTTATTAAATATTGAAAAATTCCCAGCCCAATTACTTGCTTGTGAATATCACCAACGTTGGGAAGTCGAGAACACGATTGATGAACTCAAAGTACACCTTTTAGGACGAAAAACTCACATTCGTTCTCAAAAGCCACGGGAGGTAGTGCAAGAAGTTTACGGCTTATTATTAGGTCATTGGGCTGTAAGAACGTTAATTTTTCAAGCTGCAACCAGCGCAGACGTTGCACCCTTGCGTCTAAGTTTTACAGGAACGTTGCGAGTTGTTCGCCGTGCCCTTCCTAAATTCCAGCGTTTACAACCACATGAACTTCCCTTTTTTTGAGTTGGTTAACTCTAGAGATTCTTGATCAAGTTTTACCTCAAAGGGTTCATAGAAGTAACCCAAGGGTAGTGAAAAAACCTGTATCAAAATTTCGCTCAAAAAAAGTAGAACACAGAGGTACTGGGACAATAACAAAGCCTCATGTCTTCCTTATTCTAAGCACTGCATAGCCTTAACTGAACCGTATTGTGGTATAATGGCAATTACTTCGCCACTAGTCCGCTTGAGAATATAGGTTTCGTTAGAGAGTAGTAGTTCGTGGCGATCGCTCTTATAGTGTTTGCGTTTATTACCTTGTAGTTCAAAGTACTTGCGGATAACAAAGGCAACTTGATTGGCATATTGCTGCTGTTGCGCTGCATCATCGGCTTGGGTTGAAAATTGCTGCGATGCAGGTTTTTGGGTACTTCTAGCAGATATATTAGACTTCTCTGGTGCTACTTCTTCTAAAGTTGGTTCGGGTTGAAGAGTAGTATTCGGTGTGATTGCACCTTGTTGCTTGATAATTTCTCCAATAATGTATATCGCTTTTGCTTCACTACCAGTTTCTTTTACTAGGTTTTTGAATAATGGTTCAGTACGTAGCTTTATCAACCAATGAATATTATAAGTTTGAGGAGAGTTAGCATTTACTTCTGAAGTTTGTCCTCTATCTTCTGCAATCGAATCTCGATACTGTTCGCTCGATTGTTTATCCGACTCAATATTTGTGGTGGTAGAATCTGTATCAGTATCCAAGCTGTTGCTCCTGATATTACTCCCATCATTGCTAGCAGCCCCGCTAATCCTTGGTAGCTGAATATCTGCTCTTGAAGCATTAGCTTGAAGGGGTACTTCTTCGGCAGTAGTTTCTTTAGTTGCTGAATTGCTGCGTTGGTTTTTTCTATTTCCTTTAGTTGGTTTAACTGGGTTGCTTGGTTGCCCAATATTTGGTTGTTGTTCGTCAATTGCTGCTCTATTTTCTGTAACGTTGCTGTCTGATTGTTGATTATTTGGTTCGGAGTGGATAGTTGATTCGATAACGCTTGCATCGTCTGTGATAGCTTGGCTATCTCCGATTTTATCAATACTTGTTGATTCTCTATCGACTGAACTTTCTCCACCCACTGTGTTAAGGATTGCGGCAATTGGTTCAAGACTTGCAGTAATTCGTTTAATGCTTGCTGCATCTGTAAGTCGTTTTCGTCTTCGCTTACTTGTTGCTCCGACTGTGGCTTGTTGTTGTCCTGACTCTCCATATACTACTCCAAAATACTTTTGTAATCCTGGGAACGAATATCCCTTACCTATTTGATATCCAGCTATTTTTACATTATTCATCTCATAGGCAATACCCAATATATTGTTCTGATTATCCAACTTGGGATGGACGATTATATTCTTCTCTTTTAGTCGGCTAACTAGTTGAGTAAAGGTTGGTTTATCGGCAGCCAATGCATCAACTGCATCCGCTATCATTTGTGCTATTGGTGGTTTACCTGAAGTATGCTTTAGTTGTTTGATAGTTGGTGGTTTTCTAAGCGTAGAAGTAACACTTGCTTCTATCCCTATTTCTTGCAGCTTTTGGACAACTTTTTCACTACTACAAGGTGTTGGCTCTAAACCAAATTCTTTTTCCAATTTGCGTGCTGCTACTTCGGCTTTCCTATAGTCCCACGAATCTGGAACTACAGTAGCATCCATCTTAATACGAGAAGCAATAATATGGATATGTTCGTGTTCTCTATCAGTATGTCTGCCAATTACATATTGACTTTTGTGCAATCCTTCACCCAAATATCCCATTTCTTCTAGGAAGCGTTGACCGACACTGCTATATTGCAAATCATCTAAATGTTCATGATATTCGCCTTTTAAGTGGTTACTACTGCGGTGGGGGATAGATAATATTATATGGGCGCAAGCATTCTTAAATTCTGGGTTCGAGCGTTTTGCAAGTGAGAATTCCCGTGCTAGTTCGTTGGGTGTAGCACTATTCACATTAGTGCCAATAATCGATGCACCCTCTTTCCCAAGTACATACTTGAGAGTGGGGAGAAAGTTACCATGTTTAAAGATTTTGGGAATCAAGATTTATCTCCCTTTCACCCAATACTAATTCAATTTTATAAAGTTTCAGTTTCATCATCCATATCTCTATCGATATCTAACAACTGTTGTGTAGTTGTCCACATATCCGAATGCAGTTGTTCGAGTTGTTCGACAAGATTGCCAATATCGTTATTGGACGATGCTGCTGTTAAGCTTTGTTTAAGTTGGCTGGCAATCAATTTCAATTGTGCAAGTTGGTTGTAAAATTGCCACTGTTGTTTTAACAAGGGAGTGGTGATTTTTCGTCTTAATCCTGCACGACGCAGATATTCAGATATCGACAGTTTGCTATTAAAGGCATATTGCTTAATTTTTTCACTTTCAAGTTGTGAAAAACTAACTGGATGACGAATGGTTCTTTTACTTGTAGTAGTTTCGTCGGTTGTAGATAAAGTTTTCTTTTTCTGATGATGACTATCCGTTTGCATAGCGAGTTGTGGTTGGTTGTAACCACCGTAGCTAGCTAATAACAGTAACGTCCACCTGAGAATTGCGGAATTATGGATACAGCAAACATACCTTGCATGTGTAGAAGAAGACAGCCACCATCCGACAGCATCTAAAAGTGCAAGCGCCATACGTGGGTGATGCTGAACGAATGTGTGGTACTGTGCTATGCGCGGGTTACTGCTGACACAGCTGTACTACGTCTCCCGTGTGATCGCTTCCAGCGGGCGCTCCCGCGCCATCGCTCTGCCGTGCGGGGCATCGTCCGTCGCGCTGCGACCGTCGAAGAACGCCATACGTGGGTAATGCTGAACGAATGTGTGGTACTGTGCTATGCGCGGGTTGCTGCTGACACGGCTGTGCTACGTCGAGTGCGATCGCTCCGGAGAAGCGACTCCTGACAAAGAGCTTAAGCTCTCCCTTAAGTGAAGTAACATTCCCCATCAATTGGGGCTTTCTTGGTATACACTAAACATTCCTTGCATCCCGGAGACAATACCACCATTCGTGACAGCGCGTTGTTGCACAGGGGTTAACACTGTTAACGCCGAATTCGCCTCACAACTGGTTAGACTACCTTGCACTGGTGGGTAAACTGTACCACCATTCGTGACAGCGGCAATTACATAATGTTAACGGTGCTAACGCCGAATTCGCCGATTAACTCGTTGGGTTATCTTGCACTGGTGGGTAAACTATATCGCTCCAAATCGATTCGACTGTGGCTTTTATCCAAGTATGTCAGGAGTAGCGTTAACAACGTTAACATTTTACGTTTATTTACTTTTTGCGCTCTGGTAATACTGCGGGTGTGAGTTGAAACTCGATCTCCTACTAGGTTTTGTCAAAGTAAGCACAGTGATGGAATTACACCCCTTGCTGTTGGATTTCACAGAAACGTAAAATTCAGGCGTTAGCATCGTTAACATTGCGATATTCGTCATTTATATCACTTGCTAGAGTCGGTTCTTTACCGTTACTGTGAATATCGCCGTTAAGCTCTCGAATAGTTGTAGTAACATTGTTATCCAGGGGTAGCCAACGAGAGCGTCTTTTGTCAGGGTCTTTTTTGTACCAGCCGGTTTTCTCTTTTACGACTTCATGAAATGGTATGCCTTTTTCTTTCGCTTCAAAATTGAGTGCGTGGTACGAAAGCTGGTATTTCTCTAGTAATTCGGTTTGAGTGATTCCTCCATACCGTTCACCGTCGGAAATCGTCTCCCTCCATTTATCAACTATTTTTATTTCGGGTTTGATATCACCAAGCGCTTGTAATATTGCTTGCAGAATATCTTCTAACTTATCGAGGCGTTGGTTTAATGGTGTAATATCAAAAGTCTGATTATTTTGTGCTAATTTATTTTCGATTGTGGTAATTCGGTCAATTGTTGCAATCTTAGTTTGACCGAAATATTTTGCAATTACCTCGTTAATAATATCGCTTTTTGTCTTACCAGTCGATGAAACAAGTGCGTTCAGTTCATCCAATAATTCCTGGGGAATCCGCGCACCGATGTTTTGTTTTTCCTTTCGCATCATTGCTTACTAACTAGTGCGTGATAATTTCGTGGTGGTTAGAATTTTGATGAATCGAAGATAAATTGATAATTCATATCCGATTAACTGGTTAATTAGTATTGTTGCTATCAAAGACTGATAGTTATTGTACTCTTAGTTATGTTAACGGTGCTAACGTGCTATTAGTCCCGTTTGCAGATGCTTGTAAGTTGGAGTGATTGTCAGAATTGCTATTGGATTGCAACTGGGATTTATCACCCGATGTTGAAGAATTAGCAGCATTTGTCCCGTTATGCTTGCGGGAGTTATTTTTTGTAACAGTGGTAGCTGCACTGTTATTATTTATTGCTGGTGGGTTGGATTGATTTGTTGGTGTCGGTGATTGGGGAGTTGCACTCTCCTTCGCTTGGTTTGCTACTGGTGCGGGTGGTTGAATAGTTTCAGTTT
>JBPCQW010000415.1:0-11158 GCA_050997715.1 Hassallia sp. | reverse complement strand
TTGAGATTTCTTTTTCCCAAATGTCCCATGTGAACACACCTAAGTTGTGCAAATGTTCTAGACTGGGTTGATGCTCAATTTTAATTTCCATGTTGCGTTAATCGTAATTACAATCAGCAGTAAGACTGGATATCTTCACCGCACTGATCTACTAGATAGCACAAAGCGCGAAAACGCAGGAACACAAACTGATCGTAAAGAGGATTCAGCTTGCACATCGGTGGGATATGAGCTATTTTGCGACCAAAGATGATTATATCGCGCTCGAAGGGACATTGTGCGGGAATTAGTTTAGCAATAAATTTGGCTAATTTCCGATTTTTAATCTCTAAGGAATCAAGCCATTGACGTAATGGTTGCAGGAAATCAGGTTTAGGTTGAGCAAATTGACTTTTGATTTCTTCTGTGGAGTTAACAAAAGCAGAGAAGATAATCGGTCGATTGTTTGTTCTGAGCATATTCTTAACTAAGATTTTCCTGGTTTTGATAATTTTGCCAATGCTTGCATATTACTACACTAGCTTTTTTCGCCATTTCAATTGTGTCTTAAATACAATCATGGCAACAGAGAATGAATTGCTTTACACGAATGACATGATAATCAAATTGTGTAATCAATTGATATTTAAACTCACCCTCCAGATTTAGAACTGTCCCGTTAAATACAAAATAACAAAGAAATTATAAAATTGGTATTCTTTTAGATTATTAATCTATTAAGCGCAGCTGTTAGGTGTGTGGTTTGATGAGTTTAATGTAAATGAATTAACCAAAAATTAAACAGTATCTGGAGACGTAGTTTTTCTCGCTAAAACGCGGTTTTACGATGAATAAAGCCACATATTGCCGGATATAGCCAGGAAAATAACTCGTTTTATGCTACCCAGTTTTCAATAAAATGTTATCTACGTTACAAAACTTAATGATATATTTTATCTAATATCAACGCAGCATATCTTGATAAGTTTAAGCAAGTATAGTCATCCAATTAACTAATAGAAAGTGGGGATCGCCTAGCCTGCTTAAATTTGGGAAAATTCCCACTTGAAAAAACTGCGAATACTCAAAATAGAGCGGCAACGAAAAACGCCGCCGCTGAAAAGCTCTACTCATGTGCTTTCCAAGTATGATGAATTTGAGATCGCTTTTGGAGGGCGATCGCCTTTAAGCTAGAATAAGGTTGCTCGTTTGCGTAAGACTTCGGTAAGGGTCAGGTTTAACTGAGTTTCCCCATTAAACACTGTCCCAACCTCACCTTCATTAAATTGAACAAAATCTAAATGATAGGCTTCCTCTGATAGAGGAATATAGCCAACCTGATTAACCAACTTCGGAGCCTTTGCCAGGTAGAAATCGACAAATTCCTTCACTTCGGGTTTGACTTGGGCAGATTCGTAGTTGATGTAGATAAACAGTGGACGAGACAGGGGTTGATATAGATTTTTAGCCATTGCTTGAGGTGAAGGCATCGTAGAACCCTTGCCACTGTCAACCGCTAAAGCTTTTAGTTGAGTTGTGTTGGCTTGGTAGTAAGCAATGCCAAAGTAACCCAAGCCATTCGGGTCTTGGCTGATTCCCTTGACGAGCATATTATCATCTTTATTACTGGTGTAGTCGTTGCGCGACGCTTTGGATTCACCCTCCATTGCCTGCATGAAGTAGTCATAGGTGCCAGAATCCTTGTCTGGACCATACAGATTGAGGGGTTTATCGGGCCAGCTGCTACGAATCTGGTTCCATTTGGTAATTTTGCCTTGGGCAGTAGGTTCCCAGATTTTCCTTAATTCAGCAATTGTGATGTCCTTTGCCCAATCATTTTTGGGATTGACTACTATAGTGAGGGCATCAAAGGCAATAGGGAGTTCTATATACTTGACCCCGCGTTTTTGGCAGACTGCTATTTCGTCTTTGAGGATGGGACGCGAAGCATTGCTGATATCGGTTTTACCTTCACAGAATTTTTTAAACCCACCGGTGGTACCGGAAATGCCAAGGTTTATTTCCACCTTGTTGTTTCGGCTGCTGTTGAACTCCGAAGCCATCAACTTTGTAATCGGATAGACTGTGCTAGAACCATCAATCTCAATAGTCTGCTTTCGCGTCTCAGCACTACTGAATGGATCGTTGACTATTGCTGTAATAACAGTCATTAAAGCGAGAATTCCAAGGGGGATTCCCCACCGGCGTACTGTTGTGTTCATTAGATTAATCCCATACTTTGAAATAAATTAAGTATCTTGCCTGTTGTAAGCCTGATCTTGCTATCAATTCGCTACACTTATACCGTTTTACTTTAATGTTGATACAAGTAGACCGCAGCTTTGCACCCTAGCAGGGGAAAAGAGAATGATTTGTATCACACATGAGTCTGAAATGGTATTAGGCACGATTTTTAAAGCCGTTGAAAGAAAAACCTGTGCCTTCAGTAATTTGCTCTCCCTCTTGGGAATGTGAGCCTACCTAATTGACTGGCAAGAAGGGTAAAGATCATCAATATTGCGAAGCATTGTCTTACAAATGACATCTAAAGGTAAGTCGTTTGGATCGTGACCGAAAGGTTCTTCAATTTCCGCCCCGATTTCATCAATTCCAAGCAAGATAGAGCTAAGAAAAGCTAATATCGGTCCAGTCCACCAACTTAGACCATTGACTAATTCCCAAGGAAGCAGCAGGAAATAAAATGTCAACAGCATCTTCAGAGTAATGGTATATACTAGGGGCACTGGTGTTTTCAAAATGCGCTCACAGGCACCCAAGAGATTAACCATTTCATCGAGCAATAGATGTAGAGCATTCGACTCCATATCATCGATACATTCACGCTCATACTGATGCTGGAAATAATCCCCAATCCAGTAAGCAATCTTTAGCGGGGGATGATTTACGTCTTGGAGTGTGTAATATTTCGAGGATGACATTAAAGAAGCTAATTCAGAATTCACTGGTTCTCTTCGCAATTGCAGTTTCATTGCCACAGCAAAGGCAACGACCAGTCGCAGCACAGCGTCTTTTTCTATTTTATCTTCTGGCTCGCGTTCTTCAATGACGATGCAGATTCTCCGAGTAATATTGCGAACAGTGTTGACCATTCCTCCCCATAATTTCCGAGCTTCCCAAAAGCGATCGTGCGCTGTATTTGTTCGGAAAATTAATAATAACGATAAGACAATGTTGAGAGAAATGAGAATGTTAGGAATAGCTTTCAGCTCACTATTAACTTTTGGTAAATGCTCAGAGTAGTTGAGCAGTGAAATGAGAAAGCCGTATCCTCCCCACAAGATTATCCAAGGAAAAATTGCCAGAATCACTGACTCGGTAAGGTGTAAGATGACTTTAACCGTAGAGAATTGTTCGCCAGAGTAAAGTCCAAACCTTTCGCTGAATGATCTCGTGGCAACATGTTTTTCTATCGATAAAAATAATTTTTGAGATTCTGCCAATAATGTTTTTTTTGAAGAACTCGAACTCGAAAGCTTTTCCCTGGATTCTCTAATGTTATTTTGGTTATGTTCTGGGGTATCAGAAGTCTTTTTATTATTGGGTTTTTGCATATCTAAACCTCCGAAAATGTTCTGAAATTGATATTTTACAGAAATTTAGGCTATTACGAAAAGATGACGTTAGAGGGTCGGCTATAGATCAGGCGATCGCCTCCCATGTAGCCTTTGGTCATCCTAGCTCAAAATGCAGCAGCAGCTAATGAGCGCAGTTGCCATTTTTTGGTTGAGACTTCCAAATCTTTGATCAACCCGGTGCTTATATCCACCACCCAGCCATGAACCTCAGGTGCTTTTTGCTGTTCGAGTGACTGACGCATAATGCTAGTTTGGTAGATATTTTTAACTTGCAGTACCACATTTAACTCTGCTAAACGATTGAGGCGTTCTTCTTTTGTTGGCAAAGCATCAATTTCGTCTTGTTTTTGTAAATATATTTCTCGAATTGGATTCACCCAATTATCAATAATTCCAATTGTTCTGCCTTCTAAAGCTGCCTTAATTCCACCACAACCGTAGTGACCAGCAACAATAATGTGTTTTACTTCCAGATGAATAATTGCGTAGTTTAAAATGGCTAAAAAGTTCATATCCGTGAGAGAAACTTGATTGGCAATATTGCGATGGACAAATAACTCCCCAGGTTCTGTGCCGGTAAATTTTGTTAGGGCTAGACGACTGTCTGAACACCCAAGGTAGAGATAGGGTGGTTTTTGTCCAGCTGCCATTTGTTCAAAGTAACTGGTGTCTTGGGCTTGTTTTTGTGTAACCCAAGCCCGATTATTTTTGATGATTTGTTCAATGCTGTTATATATCATAATCTAATCCTCAAATAAATGTCGTTGATTTTTGTTTTTGGGCTACAATAGCAGCCGCACTTTCAGAAATGTTGTGGACTATAAATTAGGACTTACGCATTGTGAAAAAGCTGCTCTCTGTGACTAAGGCTTACTTGCTTTCTTTTTTATTATAGTTGCAAGCAAAATTAGCTTATGCACATTTGAGATACGAATAGGAAATTTTTCCTCAGCCTGACTATTGCAAAACCGTACTACTATTACCATGCACAGAATAGTCTATTTATAAAGTACGTAAGTCCGATAAATATTACTCATTCATGGTTTTAAGAGTTGCCAGTGCTGAAGGAGAAATTCGGCTGAGGTATCGGAATATCCAATACTTACAGATAGAATCTAAAACCACTGGGAATGTCGCTATGAAAAGAGAGATAGCACTGCGATTTGCAGGGACACCCAAATGGTCGCTTACTGCTTCAAGAATCACTTCCCATCCGTGGGGTGAGTGAAATCCGACAAATATATCGGTAAACAAAATGATGATAAAAGCTTTGGCACTGTCGCTAAGACCATAGACGACATCATCCATGAACGACTTTAAAATTGCGATTTCTCTTCGACTCACCAACAGCACTAAACCAAAAGCGAAGAGTCCTACTAAATCTGCAAAAACATTGCTGATCGCACTATTGCTTTTGCTCCAATATTCTTTGGCAATTTCAGCCGCTTTATATTTTACTCGCTCTTCAAGTGCTTCTTCTGACATTCGAGGAGCGAGATTTATTATATTGTCAAATTTTATCTCCTCTTCAAAACTTTGCAAGTCTCGCAAAGCTGACTCTTTCATTTCATAGTGAAGGAAAATTTGCGGGATACTTTCAACTCTTACACGGTCAACGATTGGATGGATTAACAAGTTTTTCGATAGCAACTGAGCCAAGAGTGGAACAAGAATCAGCGTTAAAATAAACCTAAAAGCAGTTTTTGTCTTAGCTCTGGAAGTACGGAACTTTCTGATCAGTTCTTCTTCTTTCTTCGGATTGAAGTCATTTTTGATTTTATTAATCGTTCTCCCGATTGACCTGGGCATCACTCCTATCTGATCGTTAATACTCTGAACCGGAATAGTGTCTATAGTAGAATTTGATTGAACGTTACCTTCGCTCGAATTATTCTTGACAGTTTCTGAAACTGGAACTAAAGCTTGGGAAGTATAATCTTCGGCTAGATTTTTATACCTATCTAGTACTTCATCCACCAATTTTAGCTTTGTCAAATGATTAGCGTTGAGATTACCAAAGACAAAAGTACTAGTTTTAAATTCTAGTACTCTCAACTTGGCAATATTCAATTTTTTATCTAAATCTGCTTGCAGACATGAAATTACGGAACTAGTATGATTTTTAGATTCTTTGGAGATATTGTTGCCATCAAAGTACTCATCTTCAATGGTTTTAATTTTTAATACCGCTTGATAGGCTTGCTCAAGAGAACGCTCAGATGTTTTCAGAAAATATTGATTCGCAGATCGCAAAGAGTGTTTCAATTTTGTAACTAATTGACTTGTTTTATTTGACAAGCTAAAAGACATAGGGAAACTCCAATTAGTAGATGCATCGGCTTTAGTCAAATTTTGTCTGTGCAGATATAGAATTGATACTTTTGCAGTATCGTGATTTATTGAAATTTTACGGGATTATGCAAGATGAACAAGATTTTTGAAGAATTTCTATTACTGATAAATCAACTTTAGAGGCTAATAACATCAGTATTACGCTGACCACATAAGCGTTGACTAAAAGCTGAAGCTTTGTTACAAACAAAATCTAGAGATTTATTACTCTCATAAAACTAGTAGTCTGTCAAACTCATTTTGACGGTTAGACAGACGCGATAAATCGCCGTCTCTACAGAAAATCTATCCGTCAATTAGTCCTTGACGCACTACTACTAGCCCACCAATTAAAGTTTGCCACGTATAAATATTCTCCGCATCCCCATGTTTTTGTGTCCCGATGTCAGCCTACATCGGTCAATTTTGGGTTGGTTAAGTACTAGGAGTACCTTACAGTAATGCTTCGGGTTCTCTTAATAAGTTGCTACCTCAAAAGCATTGCTTTAATTATTTGTGAATCTTACTAAATATTACTTTTTGCACTTCTTAGCCACAGGAAATCATAGTATGACATAAAGTCACTAATGTCAAGCAGCTTTAAAATATAAATATAATTTCAAGGAAGGTTATTAAAAATACAAAAACGAATAGTTTGATATCTCGTCAAAATATTCGTTAAGCTTCAATTAATTTATGTTTAACTTATGTTTAAACATAACTTAATTGAAGCTGAATTTATATTGAAATACCTCGGAAATACTACAATTAATCGCTTAGGGAAATCTGAAATCAACACCTTCAAAAAAAATCTGCATCAGTATAGGAAAGATGCTGTGCAAAGTTTGAACCTCACGGCTACTAGCCTTGGGTTTTATTTGGGTGTGTCATAATATGCGTTACTTTGCACTCATCAGGCTGGGTGTGTATAGTGCGATCGCAACTTTTGCATTCCTCCGAATCCTAGCAGCCAGACTAGCAATATAATCGAGTGAATGCAGAATATCGTCCACAGACAACCGGTCAATGCATAGGCGATCGTACAGGCTAAACCCAACAGTGTTGTTAATACAAGGAAAACGGGTTGAAAAAAGGTGGGCATTCCCGCTTTGTAAAAGGTTTTGGCATTAAATGGGTGGTAAAGGACAAACAGTAATAAACAGAATGCTGCCCATAATGACCACGTTACCCAGTTGACTAGTTCTATGGGGTGGGGAAGCATTAAAACGCGAAATACAAACTCTTCGACAAAAGCGGGAATTAGTAAGGCTCTTAATCCTGTAAATAGCTGATTAGGCAAGTTGATTGGGGAAAAATTAAAGCGCAAAAATCCGGATAAGAAGCCTAACGGTAAAGCGATCGCGCTATAAATCAATAATGTCACCGCTACTATCAGCCAATCTCGTTGATCAGGTATGACAAAAGACCCTAAAACACGATTGAACAAAATCGGGATCGGTGCAACATTGGTAAACGGAAGCTTCAATCTGCCAAGTACTGCCGTTGCTTCTTCTGGAATAATATCCTGCTGCCATCCACCAATTTGGTTGCTTCGCAGAAACCAGAGTTTTGCATTTTGGCTTAAGAAGATACTAGCGAGTTCATCGTGCGCTTGTCGGGGTAACATTGTCCGCCAACTCGTTAATGCTGCCCAGATGCTACGCTTTTGAGACAGCCTTGGCTCTTCTTCGTTACCAATTCCACTCAAAGCAGATGCATTGCTTTCCCAGTCTGCACGGACTATCCCCAAAGGACTCAATTGCCGTTCTAAGGATGAACCGAGAGAAACTAGCTGTTGAAAACGCAAAGTTTGGGGATCGTTAGGATGAGCGTTGAGCCACTTTTGAATTGCCGGGTTTGAAGTAACTCGCTGTTCGATAACTTTCAACGTAATGTAAAGCGCTTGACTGGCATCTTGAACGCAAGAAGTAGCAGGGCTAACTGTAGCACTTCCCGTTCCATCTCCGACTCGATAACGAGCCATCATAATCTGCAACTGCCGCGTAAATTCCTGCAAGGGTGAAAGCTTAATCCCACCAAAATCATAATCTTGCGTCACAGGTTCAAACTTGATGACAACATCTGAAACGGGTCGCGCTCCAGCCCATCCCCATTGAAAGTTACCCATATAGTCTGCCCAGCGATGTGTCCCGGATATGATCGCATCAGGACTGTGAGCGTAAACCTGATGATATTTGATGTCAAACCGTAACTCTTGGCTGAAGGGATCGCGAATTACTTCAGCTACCCCAAAGGCAAAGTGTCCGGGGACAGTGTTTGCTAAACGCATCAGTCCACTGATTTCACCTTTTTTGCCGCCAATACCGCCAAATAGGTGCATGACGATCGCTTTATCTCCTGGTTTCCAGTTTGATAGTGCTACCAGTGGTTGGGCTACTGTCGGATCAAGCAAAACTGTTTCAATCTTGCCTTTGTTTTGCTCTAGGTTGCGCCAATTATCTACTTTAATGTATTTTAGCCCTGCGGATGTTCCCAACAATACGCGATCTGGTTCTATTTTAAAGAGCGATCGCGGTGCCACTGCTTGAGTAACAAACATGCCTTTTGCATCTCTCGCTCCGTATATATACCACCCTTCTTTGCCTGCCGGAGATGCTTCAATTTGGCGCCCAGTTGATGAGAAAAATGCCCGTGAATCTAAAATCTGCTGGGGAATCCTGATTGTCCCCTCTGCTCCGTCAAAGTCACCGGATGCAGGATTGTAATGACGAATGCGGAAGTATTCGCTCGGACAAGGACGCGTTCCTGGACAAAATTTCGGAGCCGGGTAAGTATTGTTTGCTACTTCTGGTTTCAGAATTTTTACTAAAGCGTAAAAACGTCCGGTTGCCTGGGTTGGTTCTTGCTCAATTTGCAGAACTGGTTTACCGTCACTACCCGCTACAACATCGGCACTGTCTAAGGTGACAATCATATCATCATTCGGTTTCGCGCCAGCGAGTGACTGTAGCGGTCCGACATGAAGACGACCGTCGAGACGATTTGGATGAACTATGCCTTTATTTAGACTTTTAATACTGCCAGGAGTAAAACGCACATCTCGCGTAGTTGTTTTTACGTACGAGTTTAATTCTGGCTTGTTTTTCCATTCCAAGCGAACGACTTGACCGATGAGGTTTTGTGCTTGTGCCGGTGCATGTTGAACTTGTAACCACGACCAGTCGGATTTTGCCTGCATCTGTTCTTTGGTGGGTAGGATTAATTTTCCTACCCACTCACCGACAGGTCGGTAGAGTTTTAAGTTTTCGTTTGCCTTGACTGGGTAAAATTCGGGCTGATTAAATTCTTGCCGTCTATGAATAGCGTAATTGCTTTCGCGTTTGACTATCTGTTGCGGTCGGGGGTAAAACAGAAAGATAGCGATCGCACTAACAATCAAGAGTAATAAAAAACTCCAAAATCGTAACTTTCGCGCCTTATTTACCCTCGGCTTGATTTCTGATTGCTTGCCCTGCATAGAAGCTATATTGTTTATTTTTACATAGCATCAGCGAAAACGCGGAGCAAGTGCAACTTTTTTATTTCATCTTAATATGATTTGAGTGGCGCAGCTTTGGAAGTTGCAATTTAAATTACTCAGTATCAACATCAACACCAAGCGATCGTAATCTTGCTTTTAACTGTTCTACCTGCGCTTGTGCTTGTTCTGCACGTTGACGTTCAGATTCTGCTTTTTCTTCTGCTTGCTGCCTTGCAACAACTTCTTGCCGTAGCGCTTGTGCTAGTTCGTCAGGGATGAGCAGCTTTTCTCCCGTATCCTCTCGATAAAAATTAATTAGCCGTCCTTCAGCTTGTAACCGCAACTGTAACGGTTCACTGCGACTGTCAGATATTGTCTCGTAAATTTCACCCCGCAAGCGATAACCGCGTAATTGTTCTTCTTGCCACTCGCTTTTTGGGTCAAATAGCCAATATTCCTTGACTCCTAACTGTTCATAAAGAGTCTTTTTAAAGATTTGGTCTTGGTCTTTAGTGCCACTGGATGTCATTTCAAAAATAACACTGGGTACTTGACCTTCTTCCCAAATTTTATAATTGTCTCGACCTCCGGGGGTGACATCAAAAATCACCATCACATCTGGAGCTACCCGCAATTTAGGATATCCCTGAGCGTAATACATAAATTGATTTGCTAAAACAGTTGCCTGAGTTTCTGCTAAATACTGTTTTAATACTGCCAGGGTAGTTAGCAAAACATAAAGGTGATCGTAAGTTTCTGCCACGGGTTCACCATCAGCACTGGGGTAGAAAATTTCCGATTGAGCGACAGGTAAAGTAGCTGTCATAGTTGTATTCGGTGCGATGAACTTATTTTAGACGAATTGATAATGTAGTGAGCGCTTCAGCGCTCTTGACGACTACTTGTTATTCAGTATTATAGTTAGGGTTCAGCGCTGAAGCACCGACTACGTGTTATTCAGTATTTTTACGGTTTGTTAACAAATAATCAGATAACTCGCAAAATCCTGCACCTTCAGCAGCAGTGGTGATATAAACAGGTTGATGCTGCAACTGATTGGCATATTCCATCACATTCGCTACACCCACAGAAAGGGGAAAATAACGTTGATCGAATAAACTTTCATCATTGGGACTATCGCCAATGGTGACAACTTGTTGAGGTGAATAATCAGGAAAGTATTCTCGCAATACTTGCAATAATCCTACAGCTTTATCTTGCCCTAAGGGTTTGATGTGACATTGTACGTTGCTGTAGGTGAATCCAAAACCCAGTTGTTGACAAAGATTACTTAAGGAAAGCAGTTCACCTGAAGTCAATGAAGCTACATCAAAAGTCCAGTCGGTGATGCGAAAGCGATTGTCGGCAGATTCTCGGATTTGGGGAAAATCTGTTTGTAATTGGACAAAAGCTGCGGCTAAATGTTGCCGATGAGCAACTAAATCGGGAATGGGGGTTAAAGCTACAGTTTCGTTATTAGATGAATAGAATATACCGCCATTTTCGGCGATCGCACCAGCGATCGGCATCAAGCTACTTAGTCCACTCACCCAGCCGGCGGAACGTCCAGTAACAATTACTACTTTGATACCAACTGCCGCTAAATTCTCCAAAGCTTGCAATAAGGCAGAAGTAAATTTACCTTGCCGTGTTAAGGTGCCATCCATATCTGTAGCAATCAGACGAATATTGCTAAAAGAATTGATTGGGGAATTGGGCAATGGGGTATTGGGCATGGGGGAGTGGGGGAGTGGGGGACAAGGGGGAGTGG
>JBPCQW010000350.1:0-6386 GCA_050997715.1 Hassallia sp. | reverse complement strand
GTGCCAATCAAGGTGAGGACGAAGTGAACGCGACCCCAAGTTTCATTCATCATCCGTCCCGTCATTTTCGGGAACCAGTGGTAAATGCCAGCGTAAATACCGAATACGGAACCGCCAAATAATACATAGTGGAAGTGCGCCACTACATAATATGTGTCGTGGACGTGAATATCAAAGGGGGCTGTTCCCATCGTCACACCGCTTAAGCCACCCATGACAAACATGGATAGCAAGCCAATAGCGAATAGCATGGCACTGGTGAAGCGAATTTTACCACCCCAAAGGGTTGCTACCCAGCCGAAAATCTTTACGCCGGTGGGAACAGCCACGATCAGGGTGGAGATGGTGAAGAACATCCGCATCCAACCGGGTGTACCGCTGGTAAACATGTGGTGTACCCAGACGAACAAACCGACAAAGCAGATGGCTACGCTGGAGTAAGCGATCGCCTTATAACCAAAAATCGGTTTGCGGGCGTGTACTGGTATCACTTCGGACATAATCCCGAAGATGGGCAGAATCATCAAATAAACTGCCGGGTGGGAATAAAACCAGAATAAATGTTGGTAAATTACCACATTCCCGCCAGCATCTGGTTTAAAGAAGGAAGTACCAAAGTTGATGTCAAACAACAACAGCACTAAACCAGCTGCTAATACGGGTGTCGAAAGAAGCGCTAAAATAGCGGTTGCTAAAGTTGCCCAACAAAATAAGGGAACTTGATCCCATTTCATGCTAGGGACTTTCATTTTCAAGATGGTGATGACAAAGTTCACCGAACCCAAAATTGAGGAAGTTCCCACCAAGACGATCGCTAAAATCCACATTGATTGTGCGGTGTTAGCGGTAACTAAACTTAATGGTGGGTAAGCAGTCCAACCAGATTGCGAACCACCAAAAAAGAAACTACCGAGAATTAATGCACCTGCTACTGGGTTTAACCAAAAGGCGATCGCATTCAACTTCGGAAAAGCCATATCTCTGGCACCAACCATCAACGGCACCAGATAATTACCAAATCCCCCAATTGCACTTGGTACAATCCACAGAAAAATCATGATCGTTCCATGATTCGTCATGAAAGCGTTGTACAGATTGGGGTCTATAAGGTCTGCATCTGGTGTTGCTAATTCTGCACGCATCACAACAGCCATCAGTCCCCCGATGAGATAGAAGACAAATGCTGTAACTAGATATTGGATGCCAATAACTTTATGGTCAACATTAAATGTGAAGTAGTCATACCATTTCCACGCTTGAGGATGGATCGTATGGGCACTCACCAATTGATTTTTATTGTCTTCGTGTGGAGTATTCGGCGGAAATTCTACTTGCGTCATATTTTTTCCTTTGTCCAACCGCTTCCTTAAGTCAAAAGTCCAAAGTCCACAGTCCCCAGTCCAAGACCCCTTGACTTTTGACTCTTGACCATTGACCCTTGACTAATGACTCATAGACTCTAGAGTTACTAAACTAATCCCCATATCATGAGCGTAGGGAGCAAGAAACTCTGAAGTTGATAACTCCGATGGCTTGACTGCAACAGCTTGATTGAGTTGTTGATTTTGAGCAACTTTGTTTTCTGTCAGCCAGGTATCATACTCTTCTGGTGTTTCCACAATTACTTGCGATCGCATTGAACCGTGATAGCCACCGCATAATTCTGTACAAACTATCGGATATGTTCCGATTCTCGTGGCAACGAATCGCAGTTGAGTAGGGATACCGGGAATTGCGTCTTGCTTCAATCTAAATTGCGGCACCCAGAATGAGTGGATAACATCTGTTGCGGACAAGTTGATTTGGACATCAGCACCAATTGGGACGTGTAATTCTCCAGAATTAACGCCACTTTCGGGATAGTTAAATATCCAAGCAAACTGCATCCCGGTAACATCAACAACTAAGTCGGCAACTTTGCCTTCTTGGGAGGTTCCCCCAATGCCTATTTTCCGCGCACCTGCTGGTGGTACTGGTACTTCCAAATCCGAAGCTGAGGCGTCACTCAATGTAGCTGCAAGTGCGCTTCCTGGCATCTGAGCAACATGAGATGGAGAATGGCTCATAGCCATCATATGTCCTGGTGCTTCAATTCCACCCATGCGGGTAAACACATCAACACTGTATATTCCTAAGCAAAGGACAATAATTGTTGGAACTGCCGTCCAAAAAACTTCTAAAGGAAGATTGCCCTCAATATGGACACCATCTGTATCATCACCTTTACGGCGACGATATTTAACTGCAAAAATTAAGATGGTTCCTTCTACTATCAAAAACAGAGCGATCGCAATGCTGAACATGATGTTGAAAAACCCGTCCACCAAAGGCGCTTGTGCTGAAGCTTGCACCGGCAGTAAACTATGGTTTTGACCAAGCCAGATGCTTAAAACTGTGACGAATGCTCCAGCAACTAAAGTTAATAATGAAACAGGAATTTCTTGCATACATACCTGCTGTTTACAACATCGTTAAAGATGTGATTTTCTTTCTTTTTACCCCAGGATTTATATCCTGTCTTCTTGATGTATATCCCTAAGCAGGATTCATAGAATAGTTTTCTCGCTTGTGAGAGCATCACAACAAGCAGTCTTATTTGCTTTCACTCATATATTTTCTCTGCTTATTCTAATTAATCAAGAAAAAATCACTATATTTTTTAATATCTTTTGTCCGGCAAAGATACAAAAAAATTATGCTTATAGTTAATTTCATATTCGCTTAATTAACAGTAATAAAAATATCATAACCGTCGTAGAAACCTTCGGTAAAAAACATCTCTACAATAGGTGTCTCGAAGCAGAACATGATACAACAAGCATTCACAAATCAACTCTCAGTGAAAAAGTAAAAAAATAAGGATGAAGTTAAACTCGCGAATTAATTCGCTCAATCGTACAGATTTATTTTTTCATCCTTTTGCCTTTCTCACCACTGATCTAGGCTATATTAGCAGCAAGTTTAAATTTGTTAATGGCTAACATTTTCCCATTTCTGGATTGTTCTACTGCTAACTTTTTGCGTACCGATAAATATCCAGCATTCCTCTCTAAAACACCAACACCCTAGAAGGGTGTGGCATTGTACATACTAAGCCTGCGGGTGAAGGCTTGCATTCCGATGATGTTTGGCAAGAGCGTTTTCCGGCAATAGCGCTTGAAAAAAGCGCAGAAACCTTAACTTACTAAGGCAAGATGGGTGTAGCAATTCTTTGGACAAATTCTTGCACAAGCCTCACAACCAACACAGTTTTCTGGATTAGCTACTGTCATTATTTTCCGTTCGATTTCTTCATCATCTTCATCTTCTACAAGCTCACCTTCTTCATTTAGCGCTGCCAAAGATAGCACATTATGCCCGCAAATTTTAAAGCATCTGCCACAGCCAATACACTTTTCTTGATTGATATCTTGAGCAAATTTAGGTGTCCAAGTTTTACCGCCAAATGTCAAGCCTGTTAGTTGTGCCATGAATCTACCTCAGCAATTTTGCTTACTAATCTATCTGAACTCTTATTCTCATACTAACTTAATCTTAATTAGCTGACTTTATTGATTATTTGCCCTATCAATTTTTGATGACTTTAACTTAATATTTTGAGTTTTTTAAGATCGTGGAAAATTTATAAATGAAATTGTTTACCAATAATTTAAATTAGATATTGACTGATATCATGCTTATCTCGCCTGTTTAGGCCATTTTTGGGTAAGACGCAAGATTTTTAAGAGCAGTCGATTGCTGAGGACTGAAATTTCTTATTTACTGACAAATAGAAATAAATAACTGATGTTTAAGTTGACAATTTTTGGGACAATTTTTCTGACTAATGATAGTATTTGTAGAAAAATATGCGTTACCAACTACAAATAATAAATAGTGTTTAGATATACATAATTGCTTTTTTGTTAGCTTATGTATATGCTGAATCTATATTGGGCAAAGGAAATGATGTGAAATTTACTTTTTAAGCGATCGCCTAGATAACTAAATACAAGCTCAATATCATGTTTTTGACTATTTCCATAAATTCAACGCATTTAATTTGTCATTAGTAAGTGTAATTTAACTAACAAAATAATTACTTGATTCAAATATTAATAATATTAATAAGCTAGATAATATCTATCACCTAAAAGCTAAATGTTCGTTAATAACAATTATGATTTTTTATTATGTTCCACAAGCAAATGTTTATATATATCTGATGAGCTAAGATATGAAAAAATATTTCTTAGCTCAGAAGTGAACAACCTTATCTTAATATTCGTGAAATATATATTTAATAAATAAGTAATATTAGGCTTTAGTTAAAAGCGTTTATAGCATTCAGTTCGATGCAAAGTACTGAATATAGATGTTTATTGATTAATTTGGCAAGAAAATAATATTCTTGCAAGCGAAATATTGTGGTGGTGAGTATTCAAGAAAGTAAATATATCCATTCTTAGACTTGAGCCAGATATCGAGAGCGAGTAGAGTGGCAATTGCCGTATGCCTTATACAATTCCTAACAACAGTTGCGTTGGATGTGATAACTGCCGTCCTCAATGTCCTACAGGTGCGATTAAAATAGAGAACGATGAATATTGGATCGACCCTAGTCTTTGTAACAATTGCGAAGGTTATTACCCCGAACCACAATGTGTGATTGCTTGTCCTACAAAGTTACCGATTCCTTTGCAAGCGAAAAAGGGAAGATGCAAAGTTGAACCTAGAGATGTTACAAGTTCAGATTTGTTTGCCAACGGCAAGAGTAACCCGTTTGCATCAGCGATCGTCATTTGGGAAGCTTGCAACGTGTTGGCACAGCGAACATCCTTACCTTGGCAAATCGATGAACAAGGTTTCTTGTGTTATGGCAGACAAGTTAATCAAGGTAGGGGAGCGATCGCATTTCACATTACCGATCCATTTAAAGTGAGCGATCAAGCAACAGAGTTACAAGCAATTGAAGCACTTGATATCAGAGCTGCTTGCATCCATCTAATTTTTGCCGCTTACGCTACAGCTTGCGAGCAACCTTGGGAGCAAGAATTTGTGATCGACGATCGCCAAATCGAGAAATATTTAGGGTTAGAGAAACGTAAAGACTTGAGTAAAAATGCCAAACTCGCTCTCATGAAAAATATTGTACTGCAAGCTTGCTCGCTGATAACCACCATTGACTGGCCCCAACAAGGTCGAGTTAAAGGTTTTTCAGTTACAGGCAGTCGATTGTGGCACATAGTAGACATTCAGCACTATTTTCAAGAAGATAATCTTGGGTGCAAATATCTAGTCGGGCTAACTTTTAAAGTCAAAGCCGGCATTTGGACGCGGTATTTTTTAAATAAACAAGGGTGCAAAGAGCGAACTGCATTTTATCAATATCGCAGTCTGCCCAAATCTTTGTTAACCACAATCATGAGTATTTGGCAACAACATGAAGGCACAGCGCGATTAATGCTATGGCTGCTATTTAAAACTAAAATGGGCAAAGAACAACGCATCACCGTTCCTACCTTGCTGAAAGTTGCTTATGGTGAGGAAAAAGTTAACCACGCAACCAGACATCGCGAAGAACGCAAGCGACTGCTGCGAACTTTTGAAAGCGATTTGGAAATTCTCCATCATTATGGAATCAAAGCAGTTTTCGACCCGATTACCTACCCACCAGAAATTCAACCTTTGTGGGCAAAGTTAATTGATATTCCTGAAGATCCAGAAGAAGCATTAGAATTTTGGACTACTGACGGTGGTGCTGACACGCGCTTGACAGATACAGGTCCCCGTGGTAAATGGAATTTGCTGATGAACGCTCGAATTTTGTCCTTTGAGTTACCACCAGAATGGGAACAGCCAATCCCGAGGTCTGAGAAAAATCAGCGACAAACTGTTACCGGAACTAAAAAAAAGATAAAAACCACGTGCGATTTGCTTGGGGAACAGATTTTACAAGCGCGAAAAAATTTGAATCTCTCCCAAAGAGAATTAGCAAAGTTGACAGGTAAAAGCCAAAGCTGGATTCGAGATGTCGAAAATGGTCGTTTAAAAGCCAAGTCAGAAGACCAAGCGGTGTTAAGGAAAGTGTTGAATATGGGGTAATAGCTGTGTAGAGATGCGATAAGCACGCGTCTCAATGCAGCTATACAGATACTCTTCAGCTAAAACATTTGACATTTAGAGGTGCTGGGTTGTCTCGATCTTGTTGTGCGATCGCGCTCTGTTGCCGTTAACGCTGTTGTGAATACTGTGAGAAGCACAGCTAGGGGCTTGACAATCGCTTTGCAGCAATTGGTTAATCGTTTGTACGCAAAATTCCTGACGGGCGCTTTCCAATTCATCGACACCATCCAACATTGGTAGCAGTTGACGGTTGTCTACCCAGCCTTCACCAATATTCTTCC
>JBPCQW010000345.1:0-5876 GCA_050997715.1 Hassallia sp. | reverse complement strand
GGTAGAGCTTACAAAGAAGGTGAATTACCAATCATAACTGAGAAAAGCTTTCGCCCTGAATCAGGTGGTTTGAATCAACGCAACCCAGATTTAGGCGAACGATTAAAAGACCGACTTGAGATTGTTCAAGAGGAAGTAAAAGATGCTTCTGGCTTTTTGAAAGAAAAGGCAGATGAAGCCAATGCAAGACCCGAATTGCAAAAAAATCCCGCATTTGGCAAATAGGTTTTTTACCTTAAGTTTGAGATTGTGCAGAAATCCAAAATCTCAAACTTAAAATCATTGGGTTATCTTAGTTAAAGTTTAACTTATTCACACAAACACAAGGAGTAACAACATGAGCAAAGTAATTGCTTGGGTAAAAAATATTCGCCCAATCAAAATATTGACAGTTTTTTGTGTAGGAATGTTATTGATTGTTACACAAGCTTGTGGTTCGGTAACAGCAGGAGAACCAAAAGCAGGAGCTAATTCTGAACTATCTGTTCCCAAAGGTGATAAAGTTCTTAATCGCTATGAAGGTGGAATGAATAACTTCAGCGATACCGATCCCAGATCAAAAGAAGCAAAAATTGAAGTCAAAGCCAAAGCCGAGGCTCTCAAGCAAAATGCTGAACAAAACGTTATTGATCAGACAGGTACTTTGGGAGAAAACACCCGTCGCACCTTAGATAAAAAAGGTGAAAACGCAGCAGATTTTGGCAAGAATCTTCAGCAAAACACTGAGGGTACAAAAGATAAAACTGGTAATTCCACCGATAATTTCGCCAAGGGAGTTCAGCGGGGAATTGAAAATATCAAAGACAACACTAAAAATGCTGTCGATGACTTGACAACAAATGCTCAACGTGCGGGTGATGATGCAAAGACCAATGTTCAGCGTACAGCTGAAGATGCAACTAGCGCTGTGAAGAGAACAGCTTTATAAACGTCTGTGGAACTGATTCCCGACTTCTTAAAGAAGTCGGGAATCTAACTTTTCCCGCTCTCACGCTCGGACTGGTATATATTATTTTTGGTCTGCCAATTGTGTAATACCATTTGCTGAATTTCGCGCCAGGGAATATTATTTTTTCGCGCTAATTCTGCACAATCTTCATATTCTGGCTGCACGTTGGCAATAACTTCTTTCCCCATCCATGCAACTTTCACGCGCACTACACCATATTTTGTTTCTACTTGTTGAATTTCTCGTTGTAAAATGGCGCGTTGTTGAGTGGAGCGACGAATTCCTAAAGTAGTGGTTTCACGAAATAAAATTTCTTCACACTTAAGTAAATTTTCCGGATGGCAAATTACAGTTAGTAGAATCCCCGGACGGGATTTTTTCATGCCGATCGCTTGCGTAAAGACATCCACAGCACCAGCGGCAAATAACGCTTCAAAAACATAACCGATCGCCTGCGGATTTAAATCATCAATTTGAGTTTCTAATATTGATATCGTTTCTATCAACCTATTATCAATAGTAGAAATTGTACTTTCACCTAGCCAAAGTTGCAAAATATTGGGAATTGGTAAATTAATAGAACCCGCTCCCAATCCGACTTGTTTGATTGTCATTGGGGGTGGGGCACCAAAATCAGCCGCCAAAGTAGTAGCGATCGCAGCTCCTGTGGGTGTCACCAATTCCTTATCAATGCCGTTACTATAAACAGGACAACCCCGCATTTCCCATAACTTCAACACAGCGGGTACTGGTACTGCCATCAGACCGTGTGCAGCGCGAACCGTTCCCCCACCAGTCGGTAACGCCGAGCAGTATAGTAAGGGCATTCCTACGTCGTTGCTGTCAATGCCCAACCAATCCAAACCCAGACAAGTACCGACAATATCAGCGATCGCATCCACCGCACCCACTTCATGAAAATGAACTTTTTCTGGTGCAATACCATGCACTGCTCCTTCTGCCACTGCTAGCTGCCGGAATACCGCCAAACTCCAAGCTTCTGCTCTTGTTGGCAACTTTGCTTTGAGAATCATCTGCTCAATTTCCGGCAAATGGCGCCCATGATGGCGATCGTGTTCATCCTCGTGATGATGGTGGTGAGTTAAATCTACATGAACTTTAGTTGCCTGCTGACCGTTGCGATGAACAAGTTCTGCTCTTAAGTTATATTCATGCTCAATTCCCAACTTATTCAGTTTTTCAATTAAATATTCTTCTCTAACACCTAAACTTACCAACGCTCCCAGACACATATCACCAGAAATACCCGTCGGACATTGAATATAAGCGAATTTACTCATAATTTAGTTATTAGTTATTTGTCAGAAGTCAGGAGTCAGGAGTTAAGAATTAAGAGTTTGTCCCCCTGCTTTCCTGCTCCCCAATCCCCAGTCCCCAATCCCCAGTCCCCAGTCTCTAATATGGCAACAATTTTCTCTGTCCATCCTGATAATCCCCAAAGCCGTCGAATACAAGAAATAAAGGAGGCACTAGCTAGTGGAGCAGTAATGCTTTACCCTACCGATACAGTTTACGCGATCGGTTGTGACTTAAATGCAAAATCGGCGGTGGAACGAGTGCGGCAAATTAAACAGCTAGCGAATGATAAACCACTGACGTTTTTGTGTCCTTCCCTTTCAAATGTGGCAACTTATGCTTCAGTAAGTGACACAGCTTATCGGATTATGAAGCGCTTGATTCCTGGACCTTACACATTTTTGTTACCTGCGACCAAGTTAGTACCGAGACTGGTGCAAAGTCCCAAGCGGAAAACTACGGGGATTCGCGTACCAAATCATCCAGTGTGTTTGGCATTGTTGGCAGCTTTAGAAAATCCGATTATTTCGACTTCGGCACATTTGCCGGCAGATAAAGAAGATGAGGAAATTGAGGTAGATATAAAAGATATTTTGTCGCGAGCAGATTTATTTGACCGTTTGGACAATTTGGTAGATGTAATTGTGGATACTGGCGAGGAACCCACATATGAAGTGTCTACTATTTTGGATTTGACGGGAGAGGAACCAACGATTACTAGGCGGGGTTTAGGCTGGGAGGAAGCAGTAGCTTGGGTGTAATAAGTTTACTTCACATACTGCCGCAGTAATTTCGGAAAATGACAAAAAAGATGCTCCACTTTCCAAATTGTCATACCGATCATGCTGGGAGCGGCTACAATCGGGATGGCAGCAAAAGTCGGAACAGCAACGGTTAGAACCGATTTGTGGCAATGGCACATAGCCTTGTGCCAGTCGCTGTGCGGTTGCTGATGAAAAAACCGACACACCGACATCGCCGTAACTTTTGCATATTCTTTATACTCATACATATATGTGAGCAGTGCTTGCGGCGAATTATGAAGCGCTTGCTTTGGATGCTGTGTCTGCTTGAAGTTACGGTGCTATACCCCTCCTAGGAAAAGTCATGAAAGTTAACCTCGCCAATCTACCAATTTCTGAGCCATCTTTAGACAGCCACGTTACAAACGAAGAATTGTCAGCCAGCAACGCCGATGCTTTGATGAAGCTGCTATGTAAGGAAATGCAAGCGGCAGTGAAAGCTACGCCTGCCAGTGTAGAATGTGTAGTCAAACGCATCACCAAAGAAGTCGAGCGCATTTGCGATAAGAGTTATCGCATCCAAAGTTCTGGGGAAGTTAAGTCTTGGCAGCTAACATTGGCAAGGCATCGGCTGCAAAAATGCCTGCGTTACTCTCAATTGGGTTCTAAACAAGGGCGCGTAGAATTACATAGTCATCTTGGTGCGATTGTTTACCGTCATATTGCAACAGCAGGCGGCGAGTTAAAATTTGAAGCTCGTTACAATCTGATTGAAGATTTCTTACAAGCATTTTACATCGAAGCGATCAAAGCTTTTCGGCGGGAAAGCGAACTACCAGAGAATTACACTCCCCGCACTCAGTTGGAATTAGCAGAATACATGGCGTTTACAGAGCAGTATGCCAAACGTCGGATTAATTTACCAGGTGGTGCTAATCAGCAATTGATTATACTGCGTGCCCAAGGTTTTGCCCGTCGTCAGCCGCAGGAAACTACGGTTGATATTGAAATGGCGGTGGAATCTGCTAAGGGTGAAGAAGGAGAATCTTATCAGCGTAACTCGGCAGTGCAACAAGTGCGATCGCAAATGCTTGCTCAAGCTAGTTTCGATCCGGCTGAAGAATCTGAGCGCGATCGCGTTATCGCTGAGTTGATGAAATATCTAGAATCTCAAGGTCAATCTGACTGCGTTGATTATCTCAGCTTGAAACTCCAAGACCTTTCAGCACCAGAAATTGACTCTATTCTCGGTTTAACTAGCCGTCAGCGCGACTATCTGCAACAGCGTTTTAAATATCATGTAGAAAAGTTCTCCAAGCAACACCATTGGCAATTAGTACATCAATGGTTGGGTGCAGGTTTGGATCACAAGCTGGGACTATCTTCGCAGCAGTGGGAAACCTTTTTGAACCAACTTTCACCGCAGCAACAGCAAATCTTGCAGTTGAAAAGCGCAAAACATAACGATCAGGCGATCGCTAAATCACTCAAATGCACCCCCAAACAGCTGCAAAAGCGTTGGACTCAACTTCTAGAACTTGCATGGGCTATTCGTAACAACAACTCTGAAGCCCAGGCTGGTTAAAGCTTTAATACCTGAGGTGATATTAAATAGTATCAGCATTTTCTAAGCTTTATCCTAATTTTGCAAGTTTTTATTCTAGATGTTTTATCTAACCTTCGAGCAAATTAATCTTTCTTATCTTCCCTCCCTACAAAGGGGGGAATTTAAGCGATCGGGCGATTTGTTAGATTTGTAAAATCTAAAGTTATATCAAAGCTTAAAATATTTTTAAACCTATAAGTCTGTATTGATTTAGTACACAAATACTATTTTATTTTTACTTTCTATTTATAAAACCCGTCTTTTCCATCCCCAATTGAAAATTCATATTAAGTAACTGATAATTTTCTGTTGCTTCTGTGGAATCCTAAATTTATAAACATGAACTAAAAATTATCAGGATCAACATGACTCAAGGTGGAAGAGCAGTTACTTCTGGCAATGTCTTGGAAAAAGCTGTAGAAGGTGCTTTACTGGGGCATAGATATATTGAAGTGGGTTATGATTTACCAAAAAAACAACGTCTCGGATGTCTTTTAAGCTCAAACACCATACCAAAACGATATGCAAAGCAGGTTCACATTGGATCAGGAATTTATAGTAGTGAAATATATGTAGACTTTTTTATTATTGGTGCTGCCTCAATTTGTTCTGGCTTGATTATTGAGTGTAAATGACAGCAAACTAGCGGTTCAGTCGATGAAAAACTCCCTTATCTCAACTTAAATATTCAAAATTGCTATCCTGCACAAGCAGTAGTATTAATTGACGGAGGAGGAATGAAAGCACAAGCTATCTCTTGGTTAATCAAGCAAGTTGGTGATAATCAAAATTTGCTAGCAGTTCATAGCTTAAGTTCATTTATTGTCTGGTCTAACAATAACCTTTAATATGAAGTTACTAAAGTTTCGTTAATTTTTCCCCTTTTTTTAGCATTAGAATTAATTGCCCTTGTTGCTGATATAGTGTAAATATTAAAACCACTATAAAGTTTGCGAATAAACTCGCAATCTGAATTAGACAGCATAACTTTTACACCACGCTCAGATAATTTAACAAATATATCTCTTAGTTGAATTTGCTCATTTTCTTCAAAAGAATAACTAGTGTAAGATGTAAAATAGCTAGTTTTACTGATGGGATAGTATGGCGGATCAAAATAAACGAAATCATCACTATTAGTAGCGTAATTAAGTACTTCCGTAAAATCGGCACGTTTAATTTCAATCCTAGAAAGTGCTTCTGAAGCTGCAATTAGTAAATCTTCTGGACAAATATTAGGATTTTTGTATTTGCCTAAAGG
>JBPCQW010000338.1:0-4007 GCA_050997715.1 Hassallia sp. | reverse complement strand
TCTTTCTTGAAGTGATATCTTGCAACAAGCCGCTCCGCGTCTACGCTATTTTCTGCTACTATTTGTTGGTAGTCTAAATCTGTAGTCAAATCTTCCGGATAAATATAATCTGTGAGGCGTTTATCGCATAGCTCTTCTTGATTGTAACCTATTATCTGACATAACGCCGGATTACTATCTACTATCCGTTCATCCATATTTGCAAAGCTAATACCAATAGAAGAACGCTCAAACAGTGCCCGAAATTTTGCCTCAGTTTTTGTCAGTGCTGACTGTGCAGCGTTTCGTTTGCTGGTTTCGATTGCTAGTTTGACGAAATCTGCAATCGAGGCAGCAAAGTTCTTTTCATCTGAAGTCCACTGACGAACACCGCTAATGTGTTGGTGGCAAACGACCCCCAGCAATCGATCCCCTAACCAAATCGGTGCATACAGCACCGATGTAACCCCAACCACAGAAAGATAAGACTCGGAAAATTCTTGGGTTCTTTTGTCGTTGAAAACATCATTTACTGCAATGATACGTTCCTCTTCCAGAGCTTGAAAATAAGCTGGACAACTTGCTTTTAAAAGGGAAAGACCGACGGTATGTTGGTTTGTGCTGACATCATATAAATCAATGCATTCAATTTTTGATTGATCTGAGCTGTATAACCATACCCCAACTCGCTGCACTAAAAGCGATCGCGCTGCTGCTTCGGTGATTTCCCTTAATGCTGCCTTCAGATTGCCTTGCTCGAATGTATTGCTTTTTGCGAGCTGCATCAGTGTCTGACTTTGCGATCGCAGATAATTTTCCTGTATGAGCAAATCCTTTTCCATTTGCTTGCGTTCTCTAATATCTTTCACTGCCAACACTCGCATTTGTTGCTCCTGGGAATGACTTTGCCTTATAGTTCAACGGTCAAAGTGGAACCGTTTTTTTTACTACAACGACTTCATCAGGTTTTTCAGAATTAGAAAGAATATTTTTTGTGATTAACTATTGTGATTTTGCTATGGTAAGGAACTAAATTATTTTTGCCAATCAGTTTCCTAACTTCATTAGTCATTGTCACGAAAGCAAGATTCAGATTTCAAATAATTTAATTGTCCTTATATACTATTAATTCCTTCAAACGTTGCTCGGCAGAAGCAACATATATGAAATTTGCCATGATACATAGTAGATAAATATATATATTTAATTTATAAATTTAATATAGCTTTACAATTAAGTTTAGAAGTGTTAGAAAACACAAAAAAACTTAATTTTTTACACTAAGTCCTCAAAATGACCACTTAGTGTAAAAAGGTGGCGAAGATACTCCTCATCTACCCTCTGCCCATATTTTTATCTTTCCATTGACACTTGTGCATTATCCTGGGGAAAGATACATAATAAGCTCGAATTTTGCGACAATTGAAATAATAAGCTGTTGCGATGGTGGAGCAATGACAGAGAGTAACGTAAGAATTGTCTCCCTAATTCCCAGTGGAACGGAGATTTTAGCCGCATTGGGTTTAACTGATATGATTGTCGGGCGATCGCACGAATGTGACTACCCTCCAGAAATCAAAAATCGCCCTGTTTGCACCCAAGCAAGGCTAAACACCAATGCACCCAGCGCCGAAATTCATGATAAAGTTAACAACTTGTTGCAATCTGCTCTCAGCATCTATGAAATCAAAACAGATGTTTTAGAACAATTGCAGCCCACTCACATTGTCACCCAAGACCAATGCGATGTTTGTGCTGTCAGTCTGGCTGACGTCGAAAAGGCAGTTGCTACCCTTACCAACAATTCACCCCAAATTATTTCCTTGCAACCCAATGTTCTCAAGGATGTTTGGACGGATATTGAGCGAGTCAGCAAAGCCTTTGAGGTTGATTCAGTCAAGGTGTTAGAAAATCTAGAAGCTCGCGTGCAAATTGTCAAGCAAAAAGTCCAAGGACTTTCTTTAACAGAACTGCCCAAAGTCGCTTGTATCGAATGGACTGACCCTTTAATGGTTGCTTCCAATTGGATTCCCGAATTAGTCAACTTAGCGGGAGGACAATCGCTCTTTAGCGTTGCCGGTCAACCTTCTGCCCATTTGCAGTGGGAAACGCTCATATCTACCAATCCAGATGCAGTCATTTTTATGCCTTGCGGCTTTGATTTAAATCGCACTCGACAAGAAGCGCAGTTATTAACTCAAAGTTCAGAATGGCAAAAACTCCACGCCACCCAAAGTGGTAGGGTGTATATTACTGATGGCAATGCTTATTTCAACCGTCCAGGACCGCGATTAGCAGATTCTTTAGAGATTTTAGCAGAAATTCTGCATCCCGAAATTTTCCAATACGGTTACAAAGGAACCGGCTGGGAAGTGTTGTAAAGGGGCATGGGGAATGGGGAATGGGGAATGGGGCAATGCGAATCGGATAAATTCTTCCTTGTCTCCCTTGTCCCCCTGCCCCCTTGTCCCCTCACTTTGCCGGTGCGTTTTTCAGCCATTCAATTAGCGATTTTAAATCACCAGAAAGTGCAGATTCACCTACGGTGATGGTATGTTGCTTACCGTTATCTTCTACAGTCAATGTATATTGAAAGCGATCGCTTCCTCGCGTATCTGAAGTGATTGTTTGCGGTAATTCAAAGAAACCCGCAGATTGAATTAGTTGAGAAACCTGATTAGATTCGTTTGCTGGCAGAGTAGCTGTATCAATGTTTGTTGTCCTGATTATTCCAGCAAAGCCACCTGAGCGTTCAAAGGAGATCCGCATTTTTTAGTCTCCGTTGTGTTGTATGCGCTGCGAAAAATACAAAAACTAGGAGGAAAACAGTATTATCTCCTAGCTTAACAATAAAAGACAACACGCAAACAATTAGTCCTTCATAAATTATGAATTCCTTGCTTTATAACTCTGTAGAGACGTTCCACCGGAACGTCTCTACCTAATACAGACGTTCGGTGTGGAACGTCTCTACATAACTCCGACCTTTTGCCAAGCATTCTGCACAGCTTTCTGTTCCTTGCCATTAGTGCCGTAGAGCTCTCCAGCAACTAGGATAGTTATTTGAGCAGCGCGTTTAAAATTAGCTTTAGAACGCAAGCGATCGCGTAAACTTATGTACCAGATTTTCCCGGCTTTTTCCCAGGCATAACCGCCAATTTCCGTTGCCGCTAAGTAAAAAGCGTTGTTGGGAATGCCTGAGTTAATATGGACTCCAGCGTTATCTTGCATCCCCCTGTAAAGGTCTTTATAATTCGCTGGTTGTGGGTCTTTACCCAACACGGGATCATCATACGCTGTTCCTGGCGCTTTCATCGAGCGGATACCTACACCCTTGACATTTGGCGTAAATAGACCTTCCCCAATAATCCAACTCGACTTATCTGCCGTCTCATTATTTACTCTTTGTTTGACCATAATACCGAAGACATCAGACATCGACTCATTGAGTGCGCCAGATTCGCCAAAGTATGTTAGAGCAGCTTCATACTGAGTTACACCATGAGTTAACTCATGCCCAATCACATCAATTGACTTGGTGAAGCGTTGAAAAAGCTCTCCGTCGCCATCACCATAAACCATCTGGCTGCCATTCCAAAAGGCGTTGTCATACTTCTTACCGAAATGCACGGTCGAGTCTAAACGCAGTCCCTTATCATCAACAGAATTGCGCTCGAAGACATCATGATACAAATCATAAGTTGCCCCAGCACCATCGTAAGCCTCGTTCACCATCACGTCATTGCTAGCGGAATCACCCTCGCTACGTACTAGCGTGCCTGGGAGTTGTTCGCTACTCTTGGCATCATAGACAGTGCGACGCTTTACACCGGGTTGGGCTTCAAATGTAATACCACCTACCACATCGCGACGTCCGCGAAGCTGTGCGGAAACATTTAATGTATGAAAAGCCCACTGACGCTGTTCAGGATTGCCATTAACAGCAACCTTTTCCAGCATGTGTGGTGGGACGATACAACAAATAGGGCATCGAGAATAAATTTGATGATTACAGTCAAACCCTAACG
>JBPCQW010000327.1:0-18060 GCA_050997715.1 Hassallia sp. | reverse complement strand
GATAAGGGGTAATACCCCTGATTCGCCAGCTGTATCCTCTAGGGTGAGGGGGAATAAAGCGCAACATCACATAGAATTGGTATCAGGAGTGAGGAGTTAGGAGTTATTGACTTCTGACTCCCCATTCTTAAGTTTTAGAGCAATTGCAACAAATGGATTGTTGAAACACTAATTCTTTCTTGGTAAACAAAAAAACAATTTTTTCCCCACGATGATTACTGAATCACTGTTGTAGGGGAAATTGCGCCTAAGAGTGTTCGGTTCTACGACTGTTGCCAGTACACAAATGACTATAACCTCGTAGTGTAATGTGTTTTTTAGATGCTGTTAGCCGTCGAATGAACTAAGAGGTGAAAACCTGTGTACAAATGGATCTTGCCAAGTCTGAGTGAAATTTTAGCCGAAAGTCAATCAAGTGTGGCTGAATGTTCACCTGCTGCATCAGACCGGCAGTGGTGCGTCAGTTTAGCCGCAACGGAACAGTTGCTATTAAATACTTTAGCAACTACTTCGACTGATGCCACCCAAGGATTAGTTTTAGCTGCACCGGCACCTTTGTTCAGTGAGCCAAGATTAACTCAAATCTTGCAGACAATAACTTTTACAGCAAAACCATTTAACCCATTGGCATTGATGCCATTTCAGATGCCGACTGGGACGACAGTAATACCAGATGAAATTGCTCCTCATGAATCGGTGTTGCCTTTATTAGCTGCCGATCCGCTAGGGACAGAGCAGTTTTGCTTAATTTTTACAGAAAAATTTAGATTAGTATTAGTTTTAGCAGAAGATAGTTGCGGTAAAAAAAGGTTTTCGTTTTCCTTTGATCCAGAAGTGGTTCAGATGGCGTGGCGATCGCTTGGTGCGAGAGTCATGCTAAACAATCCAGATTTTTACGCCGAACTGAATTCTTTAGTGCAAAAGTACGAACCAGTTGCACCAGATTACCACATTTTGATGCAATTTAGTCAGTTATTGTTAACGCAATTACCCCAAGAAGAAAAAACTACGAGCCGACACGATAAAGAAAATTGTTTTTCTTCTGCCTCTGCTCACCGTTCGCCCCGTCCCGATGTAGAATTGCTTCAAGCTTTTGCTCACGAAGTCCGCACACCCTTAACAACAATTCGCACTATGACACGTCTGCTGTTGAAGCAGAAAAATTTGCCCGCAAACGTTATAAAGCGCTTGGAAGTTATTGACCACGAGTGTACAGAGCAAATTGATCGTATGGAGTTGCTCTTTAAAGCCGCAGAATTAGAAACTTGTGCGACAGCGAAATCTAACAACACTCAACTGACGCCAACTTCTCTAGATCAAGTTTTACAGCAGAGTATTCCCCGTTGGCAACAAACCGCAAATCGTCGTAACTTGACTTTGGATGTTGTCTTACCGCAGCAATTACCAACGGTGGTAAGCAATCCTTCAATGCTTGATCGCGTACTCACCGGTTTGATAGAAAATTTTACCCGCAGTTTACCAGCCGGTAGCCATATTCAAGTACACGTAATTCCTGCCGGCGATCAATTAAAGTTACAATTATCACCTCATAGTCAATGCAAAGACAGTGAAAACCCCTTTGCAGTCGTAACCCCACCAATTCGTAAGGCTTTAGGTCAATTGCTGATGTTTCAACCAGAGACGGGTGTAATTAGCTTAAATCTTTCTGCGACAAAGCATTTGTTTCAGGCGATCGGGGGTAAGCTCATTGTCCGTCAGCGTCCCCAGCACGGCGAAGTTTTGACGATTTTTCTGCCACTGAAGGATTAATTTCAAAAGGGGGAAAAGGTAAAGAAAGAAGAAATATTTTCCCCTTCCCCCTGTTCAATTACCCAATACAGGTAACTAACTGATTTACACGGGGTTTACCGAAGCGTTCCCAAGCGTTACCACCGCGCAGAAATAATTCCATCCAACGAATCGATCGCTTTCCATCAGGTGTTAACCAACCAGAACTTCCCGGTGCAAAGGCTAATGTTCCTTCTGGCACTTTAAAGCTGCCGTCGGAGTATATTGCATCACTTACTACATCACCGACGCGGATAATTACTTTGGTTTCGGGTTTGAGGTTGATGCTATCTGCGGGGATGGTGGTTTTGATGTTACCGTAACCGTCAATCCAGGCTACGCGATCGCTTGGTGCATCGGGAATATCACTTTTGTTCAAAACTTCTCCCAAAACGCTTAAATCACCTCTGCCAATTGCACCTGCTGCACTGGGGAATACATCACGCGACCTAAATTGCGAACCGCCTCTAGAAACCTTGACATTATGCAGTACTTGTGAATAATCTTTGATAAAGGAGAGGGTGTAACCAGCATTAACACCGACGACTTTAACATTATTGGAAAGCAGAGCATAAGTTAATCCCTCACCTTCATTATCCCGTCTGGCTTGTTTATCATCTTGGCGGGGGGCACAATTATGATAAATTAAACGTTCTTCCAGACCAATGTTCAGACCGAGTTGAGCAATCCAAAAACCGGTAGCAAGGGTACTGAAAGCTGGGACTGAAACTAAATTGATTTGCGCTTGCGGTAATTCCGTTAATAAACGCTGCGTAACCTCAGCAAAAGCCGGATCACCGTTTCCGTAGTCTGCAATTAAGGTGATGAACATAGTTGGGTAATGGGGAATGGGGAATGGGGAATGGGGAATAGGGAATGGGGAATAGGGAATGGGGAATGGGGAATAGGGAATGGGGAATAGGGAATGGGGAATGGGACGGAGTTATTTTAAATTAGTAAAAATACTTAAAATTACTTCTTCCTTTACCCCTTCCCCTTTTCCCTTTCCCCCTCTTTAAAATGCCTATGCCCTATCGTCATGAGCGATCGCTATGCTGTATTATCCAAAGCAAAATATTTTGCCTCACCTTTGTAACATTTGAGAAAATGGTTGATACAAATTATTCTCCCTTTCCCCCTGACCCCCTTCTATTTGTATCAACCTTAAAGTAAAACGGTATTAGGTTCGTTTTTTCATGATGAAAGCGTAAGTTGTATGATTGTTAGTTGTTATTTTCTATACTAAAAACTAACCATTAACTTATTGGTACTTACCTTCCCATATAGCGATTAGCCATTTGCATCGCGTCAGCAATATCAACATCACCATCGTTGTCAGCATCCAGGAAAGAATTCAGCACCGAATTGCCTCCCCCTTGGGGATTTCGAGCGTTTGCTCCAGATTTCAATACATTCAGCACTATGGGAACTAGCATCGGTAGCAGTCCTTGAATCATATTTGCATCTAAGCCAGTACGTTGGGCAACAGTTTCTGCCAGTTGTTGCTGCATCCCAGGTGAAAACAGAGAAGCAACGGCTGAAGGGTTGGCAGAAGTACCACCAAATTGATTTACTACAGCTTCTGCTGCTTCATTACCATCTGTATCTCGCTTTTGTTGTAAAGCCGAACGCACTTGTCCACCGACAATTGAGAAAACCGACTGCATGGTGTCAGAATCTGCCCCAGTACTATTACTCAGTTGCTGCACGGTGTTCATGATACTGCCGATTTGTCCGATGTTGCCTTGTTGATTGGGATTGGCAACAGCACCAATAATTTGCTCAAAAAGTCCCATAGCTTTTTTCTCCTTTTGTTTTGAATGTATCAAATGCAAATTTTCACATGTTAAGTGCTACTTAAGTTGCAAGTCTGATGAAAAAATTAGCTTTTAATCACTTTAATATCAGAAAGTGCGCGATCGCTTGCACAAAAACACACCGGGGCAAAAATCTCCACTCCCCCACGTACAACGCCAAACCATTAAGATAAAAAGCATCATCTGCTTTACCCACTAATCTATGCCATCCATGCCTCTGTCGCGCATAGTAACGCTGATTGTTGGTCTCATCCTTATTTTGGGACTAAGCCTGTGGCTGATTGATTCGCTATCACGCCTTTATTGGCAGTTGTCTTATTCGCCGCTTTTGGGCAATTTGCTGTTAATGCTGCTGGTTGTTTTGATTGGAGCATTAATTGCCGCTTTTGTCTACTATGTGTTGGTAATTCAAAAAAGTGAGAAGCGATCGCCACGCAAACGTCGTGTCACTGCGGCGGAAATTCCTGCTGTGAAATCTGAAGCGGCTTCTTCCACATTACAAGCTGTGCGGCAACAAGTATCAATAATTCAAGATGAAGTGCAAAAACAAGCTTTATTGAGTCGATCGCGTGAGATTGAGGCAAATTTAGCACGCGGCGAAATTCAAGTAGTCGTATTTGGCACAGGAAGTGCTGGTAAAACTTCTTTGGTAAATGGGGTGATGGGACGCATGGTGGGACGTGTCGATGCGCCGATGGGAACCACTCAGGTAGGGGAAACTTATTGTTTACGGTTGAAGGGATTAGAACGTAAGATTTTAATTACGGATACGCCGGGAATTTTAGAAGCGGGGGTAGCGGGAACCGAACGCGAACAGTTAGCACGAGAACTGGCGACTGAAGCTGATTTGCTGCTGTTTGTGGTGGATAATGATTTACGGCGCTCTGAATATGAGCCGCTGCGGACTTTGGCGGAAATTGGTAAGCGATCGCTTCTGGTTCTCAACAAAATCGATATGTACACCGAAGAAGATAAAGAAGCCATTCTCGCACGGTTGCGCCAACGTGTGCGGGGATTTATTGCCGCAAGTGATGTTGTGGCGATCGCTGCTAATCCCGAAGCTGCACAATTAGAAAATGGCGAAATTTATCAGCCTGAATCAGACATTTTACCATTGTTGCGGCGAATGGCTGCAATATTGCGGGCAGAAGGTGAAGATTTAGTTGCAGATAATATTTTGCTGCAATCAATGCGGTTGGGAGAAGAAGCCCGGAAACTCATCGACGCTCAACGTCGCCGTCAAGCTGATAAAATAGTAGATCGGTTTCAGTGGATTGGTGCTGGTGTAGTTTCGGTAACGCCTTTACCGATGGTCGATTTGCTGGCTACAGCCGCCGTCAACGCGCAAATGGTTGTGGAAATTGGTAAAATTTACGGTTGTGACTTGAATATGGAGCGCGGACGAGAGTTAGCGTTGTCTTTGGCGAAAACTCTTGCGAGTTTGGGTATTGTCAAGGGAGCGATTCAATTACTTTCAACTGCATTACAACTTAATGTTGCCACGTTTATAGTTGGTCGGGCAATTCAAGGTGTAACAGCGGCTTATTTAACTCGGATTGCTGGTAAGAGCTTTATTGAGTATTTCCGTCACGATCAAGATTGGGGTGATGGGGGAATGACGGAGGTAGTACAGCGACAGTTTCAAATTAACCGACGCGATGAGTTTGTTAAAGCATTTATTCAACAGGCGATCGCACGAGTAGTCAAACCGTTACAAGATAAAGTTGACGCGCTAGAAGAAAACGAGGAACTGAAGGCTGGAGATTAACGGTTTATTTTAGGTACTTATTTTAAACTAAAATTATCATCGATAGAGTGCTTGATAATGACACAAATCACATACAAAGTTGAAGCATTTTGGGATTGTGAAGCCGAAATCTGGGTTGCAACTAGTGAAGATGTGCCGGGATTGGGAACAGAAGCTTCTACAATTGAGGCGCTGATGCAGAAGCTAAGGGTGATGATTCCAGAACTCATCGAAATGAAAGCTTTTTAATAAAACAGAAAAATTATCAGACTTTCAGAGCGCGGAACGTCTCTACCGCACCTCGTCGTCAAAATACTTACTCAACCAGATACCCAAACTGGCATACTAAATATGTGAAGAATAATGTCGAGACTCGATAATAAATGCAATATTTCATACTTAATGTGCATCTATTGATTTTGTAATTAATTTTATCAAAGTAAATTATATTTTAAGTATTCATACTGAGGTTTTATAAAATTTTATCGAATCAATCAGCGCTATATTGAAGAATTCGTAAGGGTTTCCGGAAAAACCGGGCGATGTCAGAAAACTTAAATAATGACTTATCCAGTAACCAACTCATGACTCAATACATGATCGGTAAAGTACTACAAGGACGGTACCAAATCGTTCAAAATCTCAGTGCGGGGGTATTTGGACAAACATACATTGCCGTAGACATAGATCACCCTGAGAACCCAAAATGCGTAATTAAACAGCTAAAAATGACTGGTTCTCAACCGAGTTACTTGGACACTCTTAGGTTGCACTTTCTTACGGAAACCGAAACCCTAAAGCAGTTGGGACACCATAACCAGATTCCCGAACTTCTTGCTTGTTTTGAAGAAAATGAAAGGTTTTATCTAGTACAAGAGTTTATCGAAGGACATGCGTTAACGGCGGAATTGCCGATGGGTCAACAATGGGGGAAACTTTGGAGTGAAAGCGAAGTTATTCAATTTCTGAATGATGTTCTCGAAATTCTCGAATTTGTTCACTCACAAGGAGTTATCCATTGCGACGTTAAACCGGAGAACTTGATCAGACGCGCTTGTGATGGTAAGTTAGTTTTGATCGACTTTGGTTCAATCCAACCGGTTGATTTTGGTGTAGATGCAGCATTGCCGATTTATCGACTTCCCGTCACCTCTTTGGGATACATACCCCCAGAGCAATTTATTAGTCAAGCGCAGCCCAATAGCGATATTTATTCTTTGGGCATGATTGCTATCCAGGCTTTAACAGGGTTAGCACCGTTACAATTAAAAATAGATCCTTATACAAATGATATTTATTGGCGTTTGAATGATACGCCGGTTAATGATTATCTAGCTGCTGTCCTCAGCCAAATGATTCGTTACAACCATGAAGAGCGCTTTGGGTCAGTGGTTGAGGTGTTGCAAATTCTCAAGCAAATGCCTTTGGATAAGTCGCAAATACTAGATGCAGAATATACTGTCTCCGCAGGTGATAACTCCCAAGGACGGTTTAAGTTTATAAAATCACCCTCGCTACTGACAGGAATGAGGGTAGGGTTAGCGGCTAATTCCTTGGTGATGGGATTTGGAGTATATTCTTTAGCTAATAATTCGCCGGCATATTCAGAAACAGAAGCTTTATATAAAGCAACCCAACAATATCAAGCGGGAAATTTAGAAGGTGCGATCGCTTTAGCGCGAACAATTAAGCCAAACAGCAACGTTTATTCAGAAGCTCAAGCTACAATTGGTGAATGGCAACAACAATGGGAAGTTGCAGCACAACGGTATCAAGCTGTTGAAAAAGCCTTTAACGAAAATCGTTGGAGAGATGTACTTCGTTCTGCTCCTCAGGTTCCCGATATTTTATATTGGCAATCGAAAACTGATAAACTAGCTAAATCTGCACACGCTAACCTCGAAGTCGAGTCAAAAGACTTATTAGCCAAGGCTTACCAGAGAGCAGGTGAAAAAGATTTTTCCACTGCTTTAAACTACTTGCAGCAAATTCCCCAAGAAAGTTCTTCTAAAACTATAGTTCAACAAAAGTTGACTGAGTACAATAAAAAGCAGCAAATTAGAGCAGCTTACTTTGTCCAAAAGGCTTACAATAAAGCAGCAGAGGGTGACTTTGATGGTGCTGTGGAGTTTCTCCAACAAGTTCCCCAAGGTAGTTTAATTTACGCCCAAGCTCAAGCTAAACTAGTTGAGTATACGCAAAAGCAGCGTCTACAAGCTGGTAAAACTCCTAGTGATGATACTAGGCGATCGCAACTTCCACAAGATGAAAAGGTAGCTACATCACCAATAGCAAAAGCTATGTGGACAGATTCGTTCATTCACAGCAAAACCGCTACTAAGCTGGACAATTTTCAGCCAGGAAATTACATGCAAGAGGTGAATATTAAATAGTGATACAAAAAGCCTTAGTGGATAAATTATCCAGCTTAGAACCAGCAAACACCATGTTTTTGTACACTAACTTGCATGGTTCCAGTCAGTTAAGACTTCATATTGCTGGTTCGTTTTGCGTTGGGTAACTGGTACTTTAGGAGTACCGATATCTATGTGATGAGAAGACTGTTGTTTCTTCTTGGCTGATTTGTTTTCTGTCTTCTTTGAACTAGTTTGTGTGGTTGTCATTTTATTTACCTTCCTGCTGCCACTGAGATTTTAGTTACTCTGACCGAAAAAATCACAGTGGCATTTCCTAATTTATAATTAAAGCCTAAGCCTTTACTTATCTATTCACTCTTGAGATAGCTATTTCCTGAAAAAAAGAAAAAAGAAATTTCTGGCTTGTCAAAACTTGACGCTGCCCAGAAACCCGACTTCTTAAAGAAGTCGGGTTTCTAATTAAGATGTCGGATTTCTAATTAACTACAGAAAAGCCGCGACGTGTGGGTTTGATATTTGCTAACTGTACTTGAAAAGTTACTTTGTCGCTGATTTCACCACTTTTTGCTGATAAAGTCCAGTTACCGGGACGTAATGTCCAAAAGAAGGCATTCGCTGATGTACTTAGCTTTTCATCATTCAACCTCCATTCTACAGGTTCAGATGATATTCCCCCTAGCTGAAATTCTAATTTTTGCTTTCCTTCTTCACCTGGATATAATAAGAATAAATCGCGATTATGAGGCGATAAAATCTTGAAATTGTTAGCAGCTAAATTGAATTGATTTTGTCTTGCTAACCATTCATCATACTCACCGGGTAAATTCAACTGAAGACGTTCATAGTTACTTTTGTCTTCTGGGTAGAAATATTCTTCCACAACCGAGGTGCAACTTGGTGTAGGTTTTAACCCCGAAATCGCACACATTGGTAATTTTACCATCCCTGATGGAGAAGGAAAATTAGCAGGTTCTTGTGAGGAGTGCAAATGTAACATGATTCGATTCCACAAAGGCGCTGCACCTGTAACTCCGGATACTTGGTGCATCGGTTCGCCGTCGAAATTACCTACCCAGGTAGCCACTGTATAATCGCTAGAAAAGCCGACAGTCCATGTATCGCGAAAATTAGAAGATGTGCCAGTTTTAACAGCAGTGGGAAAGGGTAAATTTAGTGCCGAGTCTACACCAAAAGCTGTCGCACGGGCATAGCGATCGCTCAACATGTCAGTGATTAATTGCCATGTCGTCGGGGAGAGAGGGGGGGAGGGGGGGAGTGGAGGAGGGGGGGAAGGGGGAAATGTGGTTATAATTGGCATGGCTTGTCCTTGTCTTGCTATAATTAGATAAGCTTTAGCTAATTCCCACAAACTGACTTCGCCACTACCCAAAGTCAAGCCCAACCCATAATATTCTGCTGGCTGACTCAGATGTGCAAAGCCTAAGTCACGCAGACGCTCCAAAAAAGTCTGCACACCAACCTTTTCTAACACCCTGACTGCTGGTACATTCAGCGAATTCGCCAAAGCGACGCGCACCCGCACAGGTCCTGTAAAGCTTCGGGTATAATCTGTAGGACTGTAAAGTTTTGCACCCGGAATTGCGTAGTTTGCGGGCACATCTGCTAAGATAGAATTGGTACGAATTACAGATTTTTCTAAAGCTAACTCATACAAAAACGGCTTGAGTGTAGAGCCTGGTTGACGCAACGCCTGAACTCCATCATTACGTCCGAGTTTGGCTTCGTTAAAGTAATCAGGGGAACCGACATAAGCCAAAACTTCCCCGGTGTGGTTGTCGATTACTAAAGCAGCTGCGTCATGAACGTTATTCGCAGCGAGGTTGGTAAGTATTTGCTGTACTTGTGCTTCCACAAACTGCTGTAAAGGACGATTGATGGTGGTGCGGATGGGAGATGAAGATTTGTTAAGCGAAGTTGTCGGGATTTGACTTGATAGCCAAAATAAAAAGTGTGGTGCGGCAATGATTCCCGGTTGACGAGACTGAAATATAACTTTTTCGTTGTATGCTCGTTGTGCGATCGCCTTTTGGATATACCCATCCTGTATCATTCGATTAAGGACGTATTTTTGCCGCTGTTTCAAGCGTTGATAATGTTCGTAAGGATTGAAGTAAGTGGGATTATTGGGGATAGCAGCTAATAAACTCGCTTGTGCGAGATTCAAATCGCTTGCAGGTATGGAAAAATAGATGCGAGATGCAGCTTCTACACCGTAGATATTTCCTCCCATTGGCAAACGATTGATGTATGCACTCAGGATATCATTTTTGGTCATTCCGGCTGTTAAACGCCAAGATAACCAAACTTCTTGAGTCTTACCTGATACCGTGCGGGGTAGTGAATTCAACATGCGCGCTAGTTGCATGGTGATGGTTGAAGCACCGGAAAGTATTCGTTTTGCGTGAATTGCGTCTTTTAAAGCGCGAGCGATCGCTTTGAGGTCTAATGCACCGTGGTGATAAAATGTACCATCTTCCGCAGCTAAAATCGCGTGGATAAATTGGGGGGAAACTTGATTTAGGGGTACGACTGCGGTATGTTCGCGATCGCGTGTGAGTAGCGTTCCCAATGATAGCTGATTGCGGTCTGTAAAGGCGATCGCTTGTTTCTCTTGGGCAATATCTGCGGTACGAATTGGTGCAAAGTACGGCAATAAGCGTAAAGTAACGCATAATAGCAGGATTAAGATAACCGTAGTTAGGGCTTTAGCCCTCATCATAATTTTAAGGGCTGAAGCTAAATAAAGCCGCTGAATTAATTTCTCACTATGAAAAGCTTTAGCCCTCATCATAATTTTAAGGGCTGAAGCCCTTACTACAAACTTATTCATCTATATTAAGATTTGTAATGTTTTTCGGAAACAATCAGACTCAATTGGTTGTTTAGAGAATCCATACTATTTTGTGAAAAAGACTTGAGTTAACGAACCGCACCAGATCGCAGAGGACACAGAGTAAAGAAAAGATAGAAATTTTGACGCTCTTATTTAGGATTGCTATAACAGTTATAAACCGCTACGTTACCTTATTTTATTTTTTTAACATGCTCATAAGAATAATGCAGTCCCTGCTTATCCTAACATTCGTAATAGGAATAACAGGGTGTAATTTAATTGGTATTGTTCCAGGTAAAGAACAACTTCCAGAAGTTTCCGCATTAACTCCCCCGAATTTACCAGATTGGATTTCACAAATTAGTCCACTCGGAGATGCTAAACCTCTTCAGCAAATTCGCATCCGCTTTAAAGAAGCTTTAATTCCGCTTGAAAGCCTTGATAACCCAGAACAAGAAGGTTTGTTACAAAAATTTGAACTTACACCAAATTTACTTGGTCATTTTCGATTTTTGACACCGCGTATGGTAGGATTTGAAGCTGAGAAAGCACTTCCAAAAGCAACGAGATTTAAAGTTACTCTGAAAGCTGGTTTGGCAGACTTAAAAAAACATCGTCTTCAGAAAGATTTAGCTTGGAGTTTTAACACCGAAGTCATCAATTTAACTAATTTACCAGGTGTGAACCCCATAGAAAAATCTGAAGCGGAATCGATTGATTTAAAAGAAAAATTGCAATTTACATCAAATGTAGAATTGAATCTACCTTCAGTGCAAAAGCATTTGCAACTTCTGACTGAAGGTAAAAAGCAGGGTGTACGCTTTAAAGTTGATTTAGCGAAAGAAGAAAAACCTTTAGAGAATGAAGAACCGCTGGAAAAATTTGACCCTTCAGCACGCAATTGGATTTATAATCTGATTCCCCAGCAAAATCTTGAGAAAGCAACTCGTTATCGCTTGCAATTTTCTCCCGGTGTGCGTCCGGCTGATGGTAATCTCTTAAGTGAGAAAGAGTTTGTCAGTAAGTTAACAACTTATTCTCCATTGACATTTCAAGGAATTAAATCTTACGGGCAACCTGATGCTGGTGGAACATACGGCAGATTTATTCAAGGTAGTCCACAGCTAGAATTTAATAACGTCATAATAGCAGATTCGGCTATTGAAAATATTAAAATTAATCCTGCACCGCAAGATATTTCTCGACTTATTCAAGTGAATGACCAAGATAAACTTGTCAGCATCAATCCTTATGCTTTAAAACCTGCGACTCGTTATAAAATCACGATTGGTGCAAATCTCAAAGATAAGTTTGGGCAGACTTTAGGTAAAGCAGTTACCGTCAATTATGACACAGGAGATTTAGCGGGGGATATTTGGGTTACTGACGGATTAAATATTTTTCCTGCGGGTAAGAATTTACAGCTAAATATAAATACAGTAAATTTGCCTGAATCAAAATACAAAGCTGCTTATAAGGTAGTTCTGCCAACAGATTTAGTTTATTTCAATAGTGGAAATGATTTATTACCGAAATCATTGGAATGGGAAAGCTTTAAAATAGCTAGGAAGAAGAATCAATCAGTTGATATAAGTATTCCTTTACGAGAAAAGCTGGGTACATCCACAGGAATGCTAGCTTATGGAGTAGAGGGACGCACTAATCAATATCAAGAGAATAATAAACAACTTTGGAGAGAACCTACTAATTATGGGTTAGTTCAATTAACGAATTTGGGTGTATTTTCTCAGTGGTTTCCCGAATCAAGTTTGATTCGGGTTCATCATCTTGGTGATGGTTCACCTGTCAAAGGTGCTGCTGTGGAAATTTATGAATCTAAATTAGATGCAAAATCTCGTCCGCAACCGATACGTTGTGCATCAGGGAAAACTGATGAGAATGGAAGCTTAAAGCTAAATCGTTCCGATTTGCAGTCATGTTATGCTCAAAGTAAAAGCTTGAAGAAATCACCAGAGTTATTAGTAATTGCTCGTGAAAATCAAGATTGGGCATTTGCACGCACTGATGAATATAGCGGTAGTTATGGTTATGGGATTGATGCAGGTTGGCAAAATGATAAACCGGAATCACGGGGAGTAATTTTCTCTGATAGACAGTTGTATCAACCAAATGAAAAAGCTTATTTTACTGGCTTTGCTGATTATTTGCAAAATGCTACGATTCAGCAGGATAAAAATGCTGTTTACCAATTAACTATTATAAATCCAGATGGACAAAAGACAGATTTAGGTACGCAAACAACGAATGAGTTTGGTACGTTTTCTCTAGAAGTCCCGATTAAGAACAATCAAAAATTAGGCTATTATACAATTCAAGCGAAGGGGAAAAATGGACACGAAATTTCTGGAGAATTTCGCGTAGCTGAATTTAAACCACCAAATTTTAAAGTTGAATTAGCTTTAGATAAGCAATTTGCTGCTATTGGTGATAAGATTGCCGCGAAAACTGCAAGTAATTATCTCTTCGGTTCACCTGTGGAAGGAGGAAAGGCAAAATATTTTGTTACGAGAAACCAAACGAATTTTATTCCTAAGGGTTGGGAAGAATTCAGTTTTGGTAGACAATGGCTTTTTCCGGAGGAATCTCCTTCTTTACCAAGCGATGTTTTGCAAACTGATACGCAGTTAGATGCAAATGGTAAAAGTAGTCAAATTGTAAGTGTAGAGAAATTACCTTATCCGATGATTTATCGGGTGGATGTTGAAGTGTCAGATGTTTCTAATTTATCTGTAGCGAATTCTCAAACTTTTACAGCTTTGCCGAGTAATCGTCTCATCGGTTTAAAAAGTAACTTTGTCGCTGAAGCAGGTCTTGCTTTTCCGATTCAAGTTATCGTTTCTGACTTTACGGGAAAAGTGCTGGAAGGTCAACGCATTAGGTTGGAATTGCAGCAGATGAAATACAGCAGTTTAACTAAAGTGGTGGAAGGTAGTAAAACTGCGAAAAATCAAGTTGAATATAAGACTGTGGGAAAAGTAGAAGTTACATCTAGTAACAGTCCTCAATCTGTAAGTTTCAAACCACCTGAATCGGGTTCTTACAGAATTAGAGCTAACTTTAGCGATGCGAAAGATGATTTAAGCGCTACAGATGTGCAAATTTGGGCAACTGGTGAAAATCCAGTAGCTTGGGGTGAAGCTGAAAAAGATAAGTTGGAGGTGAAACTTGATAAAAAAGAGTTTAAAGTCGGTGAAACTGCTACTGCACTGATTCAATCTCCTTATAAAGAAGGAGAATTATACTTTGCTGTTGTCAAAGATAAACCGATCTATCAACAGATTACCAAAGTTAAAGGCGGTGCGCCACAAATTCAATTTAAAGTTACACCGGAAATGCTACCAAATGCAGCAGTTGAAGCTGTGTTGGTACGTCAGGGTGTTTCTCTGAATAAATTGTCACCCGGAAGTTTAAATAATTTAGTAAAAATAGGCTTTGCAGCTTTTAAAGTTAATTTGTCAGAGAAATATTTAAAGCTGCAAGTTACACCTTTGCAAACTTCATTAGAACCTGGTGCGTCAGAAACGGTACAATTGGAACTCAAAGACAATCAAGGAAATCCCACCAAAGGACAATTCACCATTATGGTGGTGAATGAAGCGGTGTTACAACTTTCTGGTTATCGTCCCCCAGATTTGGTAAATACGGTTTATGCTGAACAAGCGATCGCTACTCGCTTTAGCGATAATCGTCAAAATGTGGTGGTAGAACAAAACGCGATCGCTAAACCGAAAGGTTGGGGTTATGGTGGTGGGTTCTCAGCCGGTGCAGCAAATACCCGCATCCGCAGAGATTTTCAAGCTTTAGCTTACTATAATAGTGTAGTTACAGATGCGAATGGTAAGGCACAGATAACATTTAAATTACCAGATAACTTAACTACATGGCGAATAATGGCTGTAGCTACTGATGGAAATCTGCGTTTTGGTAATGGTGAAACAACCTTTATCACCACAAAGTCACTGCTAACTAATCCAATATTGCCACAATTTGCGCGTCCAGGCGATCGCATTCTCGCAGGTTTATCCATAACTAACAACACTGACACTTCAGGTACTCTGGCGATTAATGGTGCAGTTAGCGGTACAATCAACTTTGAAGGCAAAAATCCCACAGATATTTCTTTACAAACCCAGACTAAATCAACTACTTCTGCTTATCGCTTTCCCATCGTCGTAGGAGGTGTTGGTGAAAGTAAAGTCCGCTTTACCACTCAACTAAATCGCAACACCGATGCTTTTGAAGTACCTTTGGAAATTAAACCGCTGGAAATTACAGAAGAAGTTGTCGAAACTGGTGTAATACCAAATTCGTTTGAAACGCAAAGGAGCGCAAAGGGTAACGCAAAGGATCGCAGAGTTTTTAAGAGTCAAATTGCAAATCAAGTCAAAATTCCTTTGAATGTCGATAAAAATGTCTTTCCCGGAGCGGGAGGTTTAGACATTCAATTAGCGAGTACTTTGATTCCGGAAATTAAAGCACCCGCAAAAGAAGTTATAGAAGATGATGATTTACCTTTTGCTGAACCTGCTGCGAGTAAGTTGATAATTGCCGCTAATCTGCAAACACTCTCAGAGAAATACGGTCAGACTTTCCCAGAGTTTAATTTTCCCAAACAATCAACCCAAGCGATCGCTCAATTGCAAAAACTCCAACTTGCCGATGGTGGTTTTGCAGCTTATCCAAAACAAGAAAAATCCGATCCTTGGATTTCTCTTTATGTCGCTGAGTCTCTGGCGAAAGCAAATAGCAACTCCCAGATGATACCACGCCTCAAGGGATATTTGCAGAAAATCCTCGCCAACCCCGGACAATTTGAGTTTTGTAAACAGCAACCCTGCAAAAGCCAAATGCAACTTAATGCTTTAATGTCTACTGCACAATTTGGCGATAAACGCAATAGCTTTCTGACAGATATTTACCAACAACGCAACAACTTTGATTTAGTGACGCAAATTAAATTAACGCGATATCTATCTGAGTTTCCTGAATGGGAAGATGAATCTAAACAACTTTTACAGCAGTTACAACAATATATATATGAAACTGGTCGCACCGCAGTTATAAATTTACCCAGCAGTTGGGGGTGGATGAATTCACCGACAACCGCACAAGCGCAAGCTTTACGTTTGTTTATCGCTGCCAAAGCCAAACCAGAAGTGATCGATAAGTTATTGCAAAGTCTTTTAACACTGCGACGCAATGGGACCTGGCAAACTAGTTATGACAATGCCCAAGCGCTGACAGCTTTGGTGGAATATGCAAAACTGCAACCAACACCAGCGAATTTTCTTGCGACTGTGAAACTAGCTGGTAAGAAAATCGGAGAAAATCGGTTTGAAGGATACCGTAATTCTAGTTTACAACTAAATGTAGCGATCGCTAACTTACCTCGCGGACATCATGATTTAACTCTGCAAAAATCAGCTTCAGGCAAACTACACTATTTAGTTGCTTATCGCTATCGCTTGCAAGGAAATCAACCTGGAAGATTTAACGGTTTACGCATATCGCGAGAAATTAGCCGTGTCGGTGATGAAAAAGTCTTGCAAAAAATCGGACTTTATGCTAAGGATAAGCCGTTAACGATAGAAACAGGACAGGTGTTTGATATCGGTTTAGAGGTGATTGCCGATCATCGTGTGGATCATGTCGTGATTAACGATCCTCTACCTGCGGGATTTGAAGCTGTAGATGAAAGCTTTCAAACTGCCACATCTGCGTTAAAAGCAAAAGCCGATAATTGGCAACTTAATTTTAAAACAATTTATCGCGATCGCATTATCGCCTACGCCGACCATTTAGATCCAGGCGTTTATAGCCTTCATTATTTAGTGCGTTCCGTGACACCGGGTACATTTCTTTATCCTGGTGCGAAAGTACACTTGCAATATGCACCAGAAGAATTTGGGCGATCGGCTGATTCTACGTTAGTGCTGGAGGAGAAAAATTAGGTAAAAGAGCGATCGCTTTTGAGACAACAGTAAGCGAAGCTTCGGAGATGAGAAGGCTGGTTGAGAAATGGGTGTGCGATCGTAGTTGGATAACACAAGGTAATCTACTTTGCAAACTAGACAATCACTTTCATAACTAAGTTTTCTCACGAATATTACGCAAATTGTCTAATGCTTTAGTTGCCGCTTCCTGCACTTGAAAATTCGTATCTTCCAGCAGTGCCGATAATGTTTGTAGCACTGATTTTGAGGTCTTACCTAAGTTACCTAACGCCTCAATAGCATAACAACGCACATTCAAGTTCTCATCTTGGCATCGCGCCAATAACGCTCGCAGTACTGGCTCTGAGGCATTGCCTAACTTGCCTAACACCTTAGCAGCAATACCACGCACATGAGAATTCGCATCTGTAAGTAGTACCAGTAGCCCTTGCAGTACTGGCTCTGAGCTATTGCCTAACTTGCCTAACACCTCAGCAGCAATGCCACGCACATGAGAATTCGCATCTGTAAGTAGTACCAGTAGCCCTTGCAGTACTGGCTCTGAGCTATTGCCTAACTTGCTCAAAACCTTACCAGCTTTGTCACGTATCTGAGCATCCTGATTGGTAAGCACAGTTAGTAGCGCTTGTAGCACTGGCTCTGAGTTGTCGCCTAAATTGCCTAACGTCTGAACCGCTGTAAAACGCACTTTAGAATCTTTATCTTTCAAAGCTTTGACGAGAGCAGGAACCGCAGACTTAGCTGCTAGACCAATTTTCCCTAATTCTTCAGCAGCACGTCGCCTATCTTCCAGCTCTGGAACAAACAGGTCATTGGTTAGGCGTCGAATGCGTCGCTTCAGTTGTTCTTGCTTTAACGCTTCTAAATTTAACCCTGCGAGTTTGCCTAGTTCCTCAGCCACGAAACCGGGTACTTTGGCTTCTGTCCCTTTTGCCAGACAGCAATCTCTCACTGCTAGCAGAAAACCTTTAATTTCTTCTCGTTTGTCTGGATTTGAGTCTACTTTTGCGATAAATTCGCGCCAGCTTGCTTCTTTTTCATTGTTATTTTCTACTAAGTATAGTCCTGCTAAATATTCAGCCAAAGGGTCTAGAGCAAACCTAATTGTGCCTGATTTTCCTGACTTAATTAAATGGAGTTTTTTCTCAAAATGCTCAAGGCAGTTATCAGCTTTTTTCTCCCCCAAGGCATCAATCACAGACTGACGCTCTACATAACTTGGCTTATACTCCCGCTCAAGGCATTTCCAAGCAATGAGCTTGGCATCGTCCTCAACTGTGTGATATTCGTCATTTGTGGATCTTTCCACTTCCCGATTGAGCTTTTTTAAGTGATCAATTATCAAGTCAGGGATATTATCAAGACGACGCTCCCTGAGTGAGGAATTCTCCTTAGCATTAATCATTCGCTCTGCATACAGTTTAGCCAGCAAAACTGTAATTGTTTTCTTATCACCCACTATGCCTGCAAGTTGGGCACATTCTTGCAAAAACTCTTCTTG
>JBPCQW010000324.1:0-2552 GCA_050997715.1 Hassallia sp. | reverse complement strand
AAGTTAGTGCGATAATTAACGCTATTGTTGCTACAATTCGTTTCATAATTCTTCTAAGTGGTAGTGGTAAGGGTGAGTAATGTGAAGATTTGCGGCTTTCCCCTCTTTGTCAACGCATAGACACCTCAGCACAATAGTTCACCGCAGGACAGTCCGAGGCAGAATACTATTGCAGCAACGTGTAAATCGTTGGCTTTAAGTGTCTAGTTTGACAAATGCTTTGGCGGAAATTGCTTTCACTTCATGTCAACATACTCTTACTTTTGTCATGAAAACGCAAGGACAGTTAAGACAGTTAAGCAGACAGTTAAGAACATTTTAAGAACCTACATAAGCAGTAAAAAGACAGTTAAGACAGTTAAGACAGTTAAGATAATACAGGAGCAGATTTTGTAAATAGTGAGATAGTAGATTCCAAAACCAGACAAAGACGGGAAATTTTGCGCTCCCTTTATAAGGGTTATGCGATCGCACCAAAGTAATTTTGGCTTTGAAGATGGCAGAGAACCAGAGCGCGATCGCACAAGTCTTGAAAGAGATAATTTTAATCACATTTTGACATGAGATACCAGGTAGGGGGCAGTCTCCGCAGTGACGATCCCACATACATTGTTCGGAACTCAGACGAAAAACTTTATACCAGCCTGAAAGTTGGTGATTTTTGTTACGTCTTAAATTCTCGCCAGATGGGGAAGTCATCCCTACTACAACGCACGAGTTATCGTCTTAAGGAAGAAGGCTTTGAGTGCGTTTACTTGGATGTAACCACATTGGGTAGCGAGAATACTACACCTGAGCAATGGTATAAAGGCGTTATTATCAGCTTGTTCTACGGCTTAAATTTGGCGGAACACATTAACTTTAAGAATTGGTGGGATATGCAAGTCGGGCTTTCTCCGGTGCAAAAACTAAACCAGTTCGTTGAAGAAGTGATGCTGCCAAAAATTCAAAGCGATCGCATTTTCATCTTCATTGATGAGATTGATAGTCTGCTGAGTTTGAGTTTTCCTGTCAATGACTTTTTTGCCTGGATTCGTCATTGCTACAATCAGCAAGCACATGACCCAAATTTCCAACGCTTGGGATTTGCACTATTTGGAGTAGCCAGTCCATCTGACTTAATTGCCGACAAACGTCGGACACCCTTTAATATTGGGACAGCGATTGAGTTATATGGCTTTCAATTATATGAAGCCACTCCCCTGCTCAAAGGATTAGAGAAAGCAGTCAGCCAACCGGAAATTGTGCTGCGGGAGATTATCTACTGGACAGGGGGACAACCGTTTCTGAGCCAAAAACTCTGTCAGTTAATTGTCCAAATTTCCTTGGAGAAATCAAATAGAAAAATTTCCCTACCTCCAGCAACTGAAGGATATTGGGTAGAGCAATTTGTGCGATCGCACATTATCCAAAATTGGGAATCACAAGACGAACCCGAACATCTCCGCACGATTCGCGATCGCCTACTTTTCCACGAACAACGGGCAGGACGGTTGTTAGGTCTTTATCAGCAGGTGTTGCTTTGGGAACAAACAGATACTCAAACATGTGGTGTATCTACCGACGATAGTCGAGAACAGACAGAACTGTTGTTATCTGGTTTAGTCGAGAAACACAACGGCATTCTCAAAATTAAAAATCCAATCTATCAAAGTGTTTTCAATGCTGAATGGGTGAGCAGGCAGTTAGACAATCTGCGTCCTTATTCGCAAACATTCAATGCTTGGGTAGCATCTGGCTCTAAAGATGAATCGCGTCTGTTGCGAGGACAGGCTCTAAAAGATACTCAAAATTGGGCGATCGGCAAAAGTCTGAGCGATTTGGATTATCAATTTTTCGCCGCAAGTCAAGAATGTGAACAGCGAGCAGTGCAAACGGCATTGAAGGCAGCACGAGCGAAAGAGGTAGAAGCACGACTAGCACAAGAGAAAAAAACGGCTAAATTACAAAGGTTTTTGTTAGTTGCAGTGTGTATCGGGTTGCTCGTTTCTAGCGGGTTGGGGCTAGGGAGTTTCATTCTGTACCGGCAAGCTCTTAAAAGCGAAAGTCAAGCCAGAAGCAGCGAAATTGAAGCGCTTGTATCTTCTTCTGAGGGTCTATTTGCCTCAAATCGCAGATTAGATGCGCTCATAGAAGCAATTAAAGCTAAACATAGACTGCAAAAACTAGGTAAACCAAACACAAATCTTGCACCTCAGGTGGAAAATGCATTGAGGCAAGCAGTTTATGGAGCAGATGAGTACAACCGTTTTTCCGGTCATACAGCAGCTGTTCTGGCAGTAGATGTCAGTCCTGACAGTTCTCTGATTGCCTCAGCAAGTGTAGATAAAACAATCAAGCTAATTCGACGTGATGGGTCAGAAGTGGCAACTCTCAAAGGTCATAAGGCAACAGTTAAGGCAGTCGATTTTAGCTCTGATGGTCAGATGCTCGCCTCAGCGAGTGAAGATGGTACAGTTAAACTTTGGAAGCGAGACGGTCAGCTGCTAAGAACTCTCAAAGGTCACACTGCTTCGGTCTGGGGAGTAGCGTTTAGTCCGGATGGTCAGTTC
>JBPCQW010000278.1:0-10851 GCA_050997715.1 Hassallia sp. | reverse complement strand
GCTTTTATCAGCACTGTGTCATGGAGCCATCTTTTTTAGTACGGCATTTGTATCTGTTGGTGTACCTATTGCCATGCTATTCGTCAGTGATGACCCCATTGTGAAAGAAAATGCCAAAGAAGCCATTAACTTCCACTTTAATGTCTGGCTTTATGGTGCAATTATTACAGTGTTGATTGTTATCACCTTTGGTTTGCTGCTTCCATTGGCATGGTTGGGGTATCTTCTACATTGGGGACTAACGATTTGGGCGCTTACCAATGTTCTAAACGACCCAGATAAACCGTTTCGTTATCCCTTCATTTTCCGGCTTTTATAGCATAAATTGGCTAGTAATAAATGTCTAAACATTTACTACTAGCCAATGATCCTTAATTAATTTAATAATTTTTTCATTATCCATCATCAAGATGGAAAATAAGCTGTAAAATATAAAATTGCCCCACAACCTCATAAGTCGTAGGGCAGAGGACAGTTAAGCACTTCTTGTAGTTTGTCTGACATGTGCCAAATTTTCACCTAAGTTTGTGCCGCTTTGTTTTGTGTCCATTAATCTTTGCGTAAACGCAACTTACGCAAAAATCACGCCCCGTTATGATGCCTTCTCCTGTACGAGAGGCTTCCCTAACGGCAACGGAGGAACTCTGCGCTCAGACTTCTCTCTTCATAACCTCTTATCTCCGTGTCCTCTGCGATAGCAGTGCGGTAGCCTGCGGCAAGCCTCTCCGCGTCTACGTTTTTCCATAACTTTGCCCAAGTCAGATAAAAGTGTCTTTTACAACTTTTATTGAAGCAAGCAGCCAAATTTTGGGAAAATTATTGTAACTTGTTGAAGTCATAACCATCAAAAATTATTTGTATCATAATTTGAAGAGGTTTTCAGATGGCTACTGACTATATTTTATTTATTCATGGTGTGAATACTCGCGATCGCCGAGAGCAACCCACTTACGCTAGTCAATTGATTGGACTAATCAACAGGCTAATTGGCAACTCTTACAACCTGAAACCAATACCTTTGTATTGGGGTGATGTGAACATTGAATCAGAACAAGACCTAATGTACAAGGTCGCACATGCTGATGGTTGTTGGGATCAACTATGGTTTCAGAATACACGCAAAAATACAATTCTTCACTTTATGGGTGATGCGGCTTTATATATTAGCCGCAGTGTCGGCTCTAAGATTGTAGAAGCGCTAAGGATACAGATAGAGGATGGATTAGAAAACGCGAGTAAAGGCGATCGCTTACATCTAGTTACCCACAGTTGGGGAACATTCATCCTTTTTGATATACTATTCGCAGCCCGTTGGAATGACCCGACCATCCCCGGTCATGAAAGCGCAATAGCTATTCGTCGCTGCTTTGATGGGTTAGAACCAAACCCAGACGAAGGTATTCGTCTCGTCAGCATTCACACAATGGCATCGCCGATCGCTATCTTCAGTTTACTAGATATCGTCAAAGGCGAAAATCAAGCCTTAGGTTTCCCAGAATTAACAGAAAACCAAGCAGAACAACGCGCTACCCACGACATTACACCAAAGTTAAAACAACTTGTAGCGAATCTCACCGAGAAAGAAGATAGCAAAAAGCTACCTTGGCGAAACTACATTCATCCAGCAGATCCTGTAGCTTGGCCCCTCGACCCTCTAATCTACAGTTTAGTCGATGGATTAAAGCAAGACATCGAAATTAAAGACATCATCAGCAAGTTAAGTTTTCTCGAATCTTTAATGCGACCTTTCAATCAGACAGCCTTACCGATGTTATTGTATGGCGGTCAGGCTCACGATAGCTACCTGAGTAGCGTGCAAGTAGCACAGGAAATTGTTAAGACAATTCAACAGACAGCGACAACTTGAAAGAGGGGAAAGGGTCAAAGGCAAAAGAATAAAAAAACCTTTAACTTTTCCTCCTCAATATCCCCCTTGCCCTTTTCCCTTTGCCCTTCTTTCAAATCAGGCTGTTAACCTTTGATAATATTTTGACAATTTGGTTCATAAGGGGGTTTACCATACTTCATGGTAAAACCTTGAAAAAACGCTATGTTTCCTCAACATCGCCCTCGCCGTTTGCGTACCCATTCTCAATTGCGTCGAATGGTACGTGAAACTGTTTTAAATAGAAGTGATTTAATTTACCCTCTGTTTGCTGTACCAGGTCAGGGAATTGCCAATGAAGTCAAATCAATGCCGGGAGTTTATCAACTTTCGGTAGACAAAATTGTTGAAGAAGCCAAAGAAGTTTATGACTTAGGAATCCCCGCGATTATTTTATTTGGGATTCCCGCAGATAAAGATGTAGATGCCACGGGTGCATGGCATGATTGCGGTATTGTCCAAAAAGCTGCAACTGCTGTCAAAGAAGCAGTACCAGATTTGATTGTCATCGCTGATACTTGTTTGTGTGAGTATACCAGTCACGGTCACTGCGGTTATCTGCAAGTTGGTGATTTGACAGGAAGGGTTTTGAACGATCCGACTTTGGAATTACTGAAGAAAACAGCAGTATCGCAAGTGAAAGCTGGTGCGGACATCATCGCACCTTCGGGAATGATGGATGGATTTGTCCAAGCAATTCGTGCAGGTTTAGATGAAGCTGGATTTCAAGATACGCCGATTATGTCCTATGCTGCTAAGTATGCTTCGGCTTATTACGGTCCTTTTCGGGATGCCGCAGATTCTACACCGCAATTTGGCGATCGCAGAACTTACCAAATGGACCCAGCTAACGCTATTGAAGCGATTAAAGAAATTGAACTTGATATCGCTGAAGGTGCTGATATGCTCATGGTTAAGCCAGCTTTGGCATACATGGATATTATCTGGCGCGTCAAACAAGCCTGCAACTTACCCGTTGCCGCTTACAATGTTTCCGGTGAGTATGCAATGGTTAAAGCCGCTGCCCTCAACGGCTGGATTGACGAACAGCGCGTGGTTATGGAAACTTTAACAGGATTTAAACGCGCCGGCGCTGACTTAATTTTGACCTACCACGCCAAAGATGCGGCGCGGTGGTTAGAAAAATAAATCGTTTGACGAAAAATACCTACAGACGCGAGATTCCTGAGGGTATACGAACAAAGCCCACCTTCGTGGGCTTTGTTTGTGTAGCTACACAAACAAAGTGTGTATCTTAGGTTTACATTAGTTGGGGTGATAATTTCATGTTATACTTAGAGACTTACTACGAGATACTACATAAGTTTAGCGTTGCTTCCTTTGCCAAATTGGTAGGCGAAAGAATATAGTTAATAAATTTTTTAAATTGGCATTTTCACGTCAATTAATTTAATAAACCCGTTTGATAACTTTTAAAGGAGATACAAAAATATGGATATGCAAGTCCTGAGAGAGCGTGCGGGACTAAGCCGTGCCGAAGTTGCCTTCAGACTTGCAATCAGTGAAACCAGTGTTCGCAACTGGGAAGCAGGGCGTACAGAACCAACAATGACACCAAAAAAATATTTAGACGCTTTACGCCTTTTTAAATGTACACCTGAAGAGTTAGCACAGGCAAGCGAAAAGTCAATTAATCAACGACACAAGCGCAAACCCGGAAGACCGAAACGCTTTCCAGATAATAATCAGGTTACTCAAGTGCCTGACTCACCAGAAATGCAGCTAAACAAAACTTAATATTTTTCTTCGTAGTAAGCGTTTCAACGCTTATTATTTAGACACTAATAGTGCCTACTACAAAATTACAATGCGTGTGTCACACATACGCGAAACCTCAGACAATATCTTTCTTCAGCATACAAGCTTCGCAACGCCTCTATAACTTTTTGTGACAAAGCAAACTTGATGGTAGCAATTAATTGTCCCCATCGTTTTAATTCTTCTAATGCGTTACTTTGCCCAAATTTTTGAGCGTAAAACTTGCACCAATAATCGGGAACGTGATTAGTTTTTAGCTTACGCTAACGCTTGCGCCAAGCAATAAAATCTTTTACCGTAGGAGGTGCAACTCCTAAAATTGGAGGGACTTCGGCATAACTGACAAATTTACTCATGCCGTCAGCCACCACCAAAATCATATATCTCCACAAGCGGATTTCTTTAATTTTAGCAGCATCGATATTGAGAAGCAGAGCCATCGCCTCAACTGTCACGAATCTAGATAAAGGATTAACTTCGTTTGACTCTTGCTTAATTATTGCTATCATGAAATTAGATTTAATGTTATTCAAGTGATCGCTTGACGAGCAAAACTCTTAGGTGATCGCTTTTTGTACTTATAAATATTAAAGACCAATAATAGTCTTTTGTCAAGCATGGGATTGGTGAAGTTGCGGATAAAAGAGTATGCCGGAGAGAAAGGCTGGACGCTCAAGGAAGTTTCGGATCGATCAGGAGTTGCTTACACGACGCTGAAGAATTATGCTCGCTCTTCTGGATTGGCAAGCGTTGACGTAACTTCTCTACACAAGTTGGCGCAGACGTTTGATGTGTTGATAGAAGACTTATATGAAATTGTGCAGGAATAACAGGAATTACTGTGCTATTGGGCACTAAACAATAGGTAGTTGCTTTTTCAGATAGTTCCTCTTGGTCTAAAGAAGTGCGATCGCATGGATTAACTTCCTTTGACTCTTGCTTAATTATTGTTATCATAAAATTAGATTTAATGTTATTCAGGCGATCGCTTGACGAGCAAAACTCTTAGGTGATCGCTTTTTGTTACTTTAATATTAAAAGGCACATACATACCTTTTGTCAAGCATGGGATTGGTGAAGTTGCGGATAAAAGAGTATGCCGCAGAAAAAGGTTGGACGCTAAAGGAAGTTTCCGATCGCTCCGGGGTAGGTTACAGTGCTATAAAGGTTTATGCACGTTCTCCAGGATTGGCAACAGTTGACGTTACTGCTTTACACAAGTTGGCGCGGACGTTTGATGTGTTGATCGAAGACTTATATGAAATTGTGCAGGAATAGCGATCGTTTATGGGTGGGTTACGGCTGCTAATTGTTTAATAGTTTGTGGTTTCTTACTCAAGTAGTGCGATCGCTAACTGTATTTTCCCCACCAGCGCGATAAGATTCTAAAACAAGAATTGCATTAAAAAGATTTAAATGGCAGAAACTCTATTCTTCAACGCTCTCCGGGAAGCCATTGATGAAGAAATGGCACGGGATAAGAGCGTATTCGTTCTCGGTGAAGACGTAGGACATTACGGTGGGTCTTACAAAGTCACCAAAGACCTATATCAAAAATACGGTGAGCTGCGAATTCTCGACACTCCCATTGCCGAAAACAGCTTTACTGGAATGGCAGTAGGGGCAGCGATGACTGGCTTAAGACCGATAATCGAAGGCATGAACATGGGCTTTTTACTGCTTGCCTTTAACCAAATATCTAATAACGCCGGAATGCTCCGCTATACCTCCGGGGGTAACTTTAAAATACCAATGGTAATTCGCGGTCCAGGAGGGGTAGGACGGCAATTAGGGGCAGAACATTCCCAACGATTAGAAACATACTTTCAAGCTGTTCCTGGCTTAAAAATTGTTACCTGTTCTACACCTTACAACGCCAAAGGATTGCTGAAATCAGCCATCCGCGATGATAACCCGGTATTATTCTTTGAACACGTTCTGCTTTACAACTTGAAAGAAGACCTGCCAGAAGAAGAATACTTACTGCCATTAGATAAAGCAGAAATTGTCCGTCCGGGTAAAGATGTGACAATCATCACTTATTCACGGATGCGGTATCATGTAGCCCAAGCAGTGAAAGTTCTGGAAAAACAAGGTTATGACCCAGAAGTAATCGACTTGATATCCTTGAAACCACTGGATATGGATACGATCGGTGAATCCGTGCGGAAAACTCATCGCGTGATAATTGTTGAAGAAGCAATGCGAACTGGTGGTATAGCCGCCGAATTAATTGCTTGTATTAACGATCGCCTGTTTGATGAGTTAGATGCGCCAGTATTGCGGCTTTCTTCCCAAGATATTCCCACACCTTACAATGGCAATTTAGAGCGCTTAACAATTGTTCAACCAGAGCAAATAGTCGAAGCTGTAGAAAAAATGGTAGCTTTGCGAGTTTAGGACTAGGGACTGGGGACAAGGGGGAGAAATATATCTTCTTTCTTGCCCTTTACCCTTTACCCTTTCCCCCTCCTCAAATTGCGAACGTGCCCCAGTCCCTTCATAACTCGATAAAATAGCGCTATCATAGCCTTTGTCAGTTGCGAGTTATGGTATGCAAAGACAGCGATCGCTATTAGCCTTGATTTTAGTTATGGTAATTGCCGCGATTACGGTGATTGCGACAATTCCGATTCCGCTAGGACTGGATTTACGCGGAGGTTCACAGCTAACAATTCAGGTGAAACCAACAGCGGAGATTAAGCAAATCACCGAACGCGAATTGTCAGCTGTGAAAAGAGTAGTTGAAGGACGCATCAACGGTCTTGGTGTTTCTGAACCGGTGATTCAAACGGTGGGTTCAGACAAAATTCTAGTGCAGCTACCGGGAGTTAATGACCCAGAACAAGCAGAACGAGTTCTAGGAGGTACAGCACAGCTAGAATTTCGTCTGCAAAAAGTCGGTACAGAAACTCAGTTGTTTGCTTTTCAAAGATCGAAAGAAGAATTGAAGGCAAAACAACAGGAATTGATCAAAACTAAAGACGCAGCGGCAATTGCGACAAATAAAGAAAAGTTACAAAATAATAATCAAGCGATCGCTGAATTATTTGAAAGTACCAACCCGCCTTTAACTGGTAAATTTCTTAAAGATGCCTACGGTGAACCGACTCAAAGCAACAACTGGAATGTTGCCATTCGCTTTGATCCCAAGGGTGGGGAATTATTTGCCCAACTGACAAAAAGCCTCGCCGGTACTGGTCGCAGTATCGGTATATTTTTGGATAATGAAGCTATTAGCACTCCTACCGTAGGTCCAGAATTTGCAGCCGCAGGTATTGTGGGTGGTTCTGCGGTCATTACAGGTAGATTCACCACTCAAGAAGCAAACGACTTAGGTGTACAACTGCGCGGTGGGGCATTACCCGTACCCGTAGAAATTGCTGAAAGACGCACAGTCGGTGCAACTTTAGGTAAAGACAGCATTCAACGCAGTATTTATGCTGGCATCGGTGGTCTGAGTTTAGTATTAATTTTTATGGTGGTGTACTATCGACTACCAGGACTGATTGCCGATATATCGTTAGTGATCTACTCTTTGCTGACTTGGGCTTGCTTTGCTTTGTTAGGTATTACTCTCACACTGCCCGGAATTGCCGGATTTATTCTCAGTATTGGCATGGCGGTTGACGCTAACGTACTAATTTTTGAACGCACGCGGGAAGAATTACAATCAGGTAAAAAGCTGTATCGTTCTGTAGAATCTGGTTTTTATCGAGCATTTTCTAGTATTTTAGATAGCAACGTGACGACATGGATTGCTTGTGCTGCTTTGTTCTGGCTGGGGTCTGGGTTAGTTAAAGGCTTTGCCCTAACTTTGGCTTTGGGTGTAGCAGTTAGTATGTTTACAGCGATTACTTGTAGTCGGACACTTTTGTTTTTGGCAATTTCAATACCCGCATTGAAGAAGCCAGAACTTTTCTCTCCTAACCTGCCAAACTCGAATAAGGCAGAGGTAGCTCAATGAAACTCAGTATAAATAAATCGCGATCGCTTTGGTGGACTGTTTCTAGTGCCATCATTCTCAGTGGTATCATCTCAATGCTAATTTCTTGGCAAACTCCGGGAATCAAAGCACCACTGCGTCCCAGTTTAGATTTTATCGGTGGTACGCGGTTGCAGTTTGAACGCGATTGTACAAAACCCGGTAATTGTGATAAACCCATTGATATTACGGCTGTTCGCGAAGTAGCCAAAGAACAGGGAATAGGCGATAGCAGCATTCAAATTGCTGGTGAGAATGGCGTAACAATTCGCACAAAAGATTTAAATGTCGATCAACGTACCAAATTACAAAACACCTTAAGCGAAAAAATCGGCGTTTTTGATCCGCAAAAAAATCAAATCGACTCCGTGGGTCCAACATTAGGGGGAGAACTATTTAGGTCTGGTTTATTAGCTCTTCTCGTTTCCTTTGTTGGCATCACCGTCTACATGAGCTTCCGCTTTCAGTTAGATTATGCCATATTTGCGATTGTTGCTTTGTTTCATGACATCTTAATTACAGTAGGGATGTTTTCAATTTTTGGTTTGGTATTTGGCACTGAAGTTGATAGTCTCTTCATTGTTGCCTTGTTGACAATTACAGGTTTTTCGGTGAATGACACAGTAGTCATTTACGATCGCATTCGCGAAACCGTCAAAACTAATCCTAATCGACCAATTAATGATATTGTAGACGATGCAGTAAACCAAACCTTAGCACGGTCAATTAACACAACTTTAACCGTGTTGCTGACATTATTTTCTATCTTTCTGTTTGGTGGCGAAACTTTGCATAACTTTGCTCTAGCCTTGATTATTGGCTTTACAATGGGCGCTTATTCTAGTATCTTCATCGCCAGTACTCTTTTAGCTTGGTGGCGCGATCGCACCGGTTCATCCACACCCACAGCTACCACAGAAGCAATAGATGCATCCGCTGAGAGTTAGTCAAAAGTCAACAGTCAAGAGTTTTCCCTTGTCCTCCTTGTCCTCCTTGTCGCCTTGTCGCCTTGTCTCCCCCTCTCCCCCTCCTCCCCTCCCCCTCGCCTATGGATCAATTTGAAAAATCGCCAATCACAGACCCTTCTTTTGTTCAACAAGTCGAAAGGCTACACCGATTGACAGTATATGGTAGATGGTTGTTCTGCCTATTTTTGTGGCTCACCCTTGCGCCGATTTGCTTGTGGTCTTTGCGTGAAGAAATTGTTCTGTGGCGACAATACTTTACCTGGATGGCGGTGCGGTATGGACTTTTTTATCATCCATTCTCTACCATTGGTTTAGCTTTTTGTATCGGGATGACTGCTGCTGTTTTAGTTTGGCAAAGTCGGAATATCTTAATGGGTTTACCACAGCAGGAACAGCAACGTTTAGAAAAACAAGTTTGTCGAATACGCCAACAAGGATCGAGTCATCCACTATGGAAATGGATTTGTCAATAAATCTTGAAGTATAAAATTTTAAAATAGTTTTAATATATACACTACAAGCGAAATCTAAAAAAATCTAACTTAAGGATAGCCAGTATAAGGTGTTTTCAATCTTATATACTACTATAACTATCTTAAAAAACCTGAGTTAACGATAGCAAATATAGCGTTGAATTTGGGTACGATGCCATGAATTATACTCAAGTTAAATTTAGCGATCGCAAGTCGGAAATTGACCTTTACCAACTCCAAGAGCTATTTAATATTACTGCTTTCTGGGCAAAAGCGCGCAGTATGAAAGATATGGGCATAGCCATTGCTAACAGTCAGCCAGTGATTAGCGTCCACGCTCAAGAACGATTAATTGGCTTTGCTAGGGCAACTTCTGATGGTATTTATCGTGCGACAATTTGGGATGTTGTAATTCACCCAGATTATCGTGGTACTGGACTGGGAAGCAAATTAGTAGAAACTCTTTTAAGTCATCCGCACATGCACAGAGTTGAGCGCGTCTATTTGATGACAACACACCAACAGGGATTCTACAAAAAAATTGGTTTCCAGAGCAATTCCAGCACCACGATGGTGTTATACAACCAACCTAACCTTATACCGACTCCGGAAATCCAGCTTCAGGAATCATGAGGGGGATAGAAACTTGTAACCTGCTAAAATGCTCGTTTGATTCATTGCTAACGGGAGAAACTATTTCCAAATTTCCCCCCATTACTTCCAACAAAGTTTGATTTATTAATAGCCTCATTCCTGGCGAAAAACGAGCATTTTGCTTGTCAGTATCAGGCAGTTTATATTCAGATTTAATTAAATCTATTGGCTCACTTATAGGAACAGCATTAGTTGGCATATCCAAGCAAATATGAATAAATTTACTTGTAGGTGAAGAAGCAGTTGAAATAGAAATACTGCCTTCCTCCATCTGACTAATCGAAGTATCTACCAAATTTAGCAATACTTGCCTTAGCCAGCGCGGATCTGCCAAAACATAAATTTCTGGATCGGGTGGCAAAAATTGCAAGGTAAAATTGCGATTTGCCGCCAGCATATAAGTTAAACTATGAACTTCCTGCAAAACTTCCGCTAAACATTGAGGCTGAATATCTAATTTGTTACTACCATATTCTGTCCTAGAGACTTTGAGGATTTCATCAATTAACTTGAGTAGCTTCAATGCGCGTTCGTGAGCTTGAGCGATAAATTCTCGTTCTTCTGCCGCATCTTCACATAAATCTGACAAAATTAACTGATGTAAGCCAATTAAACCATTAAGAGGCGATCGCAATTCATGGGTAGTTCGTGCCAAAAAACCCGCTTTAAACTGGCTCATTTCCCTTGCCATTTGATATGCCAGCATCATACGCTTCATTTCTTGCTCAAGTGCTGATACATCCTGTTTCTCAAGCGCTACAGATGAGCTAGAGGACGTTTCACGTCGTGCAAACAAGGCACTCAAACCCAGCCCCAATGCTATTCCCACTTCCAAATATACCCAGTTGCTCCAATCCATAAATTTGGCAATTATCAAGTTATTAATTAACCATCAAGAAAGTAAAGTAAAATTCCCAAGTTTCCGTCCGCTAGTTTCAAACCGTAGATGAAGATTTTTCTGTTTCTGATATATTTGAAATTTGAAGAGAAAAATCAGCAGTTTTTATATTCAGCACCCAATGAAGCAAAACTGCCCCATTCCTATCACTCAGCATACTCCTTGATTCTGACTTCCTTGGGGAATTCTAACTTCCCATTGCCAAAATT
>JBPCQW010000607.1:0-5547 GCA_050997715.1 Hassallia sp. | reverse complement strand
ATTTTAGAACATCGCATCAAGGCTAAACCTGACCGTATAGCGATTGAAGTGATCAAAGAATATGGTAACTTGCCTTTAGTGGAATGTTATGCCGGACAACTCAATCAAGTATTTATGAATATTTTGGCGAATGCTATTGATGCTTTGGATGAGTCGTTAGTAAATGAGTCTGAAAAATTGACAACCCCGCAGATTCGTATTTGTACGGAACTTCTGGAAGGCGATCGCGTCAAAATTAGCATTGCCGATAATGGATTGGGTATACCATCTGCCGTAAAAACGCGATTATTTGACCCTTTCTTTACCACCAAAGCGATTGGGAAAGGAACTGGGATGGGGCTTTCCATTAGCTATCAAATTATCAGCGATCGGCATGGTGGCTCTTTGGAATGTGTTTCACAGCCAGGAGCCGGCGCTGAATTTGTGATCGGAATTCCTTTATGCCAAAGATAAATTATTACAAAGTTACTTAATCGAAAGATAACATTGCGGTAATAATATCAAACTTATTTATAAACTTCCTTAACCTTCGCATAACTTTTAATGAAAATATCAGACCTACGAGGTATTAATTATAATTCAAATTTAATCATTTTTAATTAGATGAATATAATGAAATATCACTGCTGAGAGTTGAGTTGTTTTCTATCCACTATTATTAAGTCATCCTACCTGACTTTAAAAGAATAGCTAGTAAAAAATAGGTTTTCATGTGTACTGATAAAACTCACTTCACTAGAGCTACTTGATTATTTATTATCTAAAATTCATGACGGTTTATTAATTATTAATTATTTTTATTTGGCAACATTTCTTCAAATGAATTATGATTGATACATACATGCCGATCCAAAAGCTGTATCATTTATACAAACAACTGCTGAGATATTATGAGTCCTTTAATCAAAGTTTTTCAACCCAGTGGAATTTTAGATGCCAGTGAATCCCAAGATTTCCGCCAAGAAATTACTGAAATTGCAGACAGCGGTGCGAAAATTGTCTTAGTTGATTTTCAAAATGTGACTTTTATGGATAGTTCCGGACTGGGAGCTTTAGTCTTAGCCTTCAAAGCTCTACGAGCTGCGGATATTAAACTTGTGATCTGCTCGATTAATGAACAAGTTAGAATATTATTTGAACTGACTGGTATGGACAAGGTATTTGAAATATTTCCTAACCAAGAAGAATTTAATCAAAATGTACTCTCCAGAATTTAGTTAATCAAATTTTATCTGGAGGATAGACAAATCATCATCAAAAGCCTCTTTGGAGTTTAAATCGGTTAGGTAATTTAGTACTTCATCGAGTTGGCTTTCACTCCTATGTTGTAACTCGGTTAGCATCTGAATGAAAGCATCTAAACTCCAAAGTGTTCCATCTGATTTCGTGATTTCGTAAACCCCATCACTAAAGATATAAAGAGTGCTGCACTCTTCAATATTGCAAAATCCATCAACGTATTTTGCTTCCGGAAACATTCCAACTGGCATTCCGGGGGTTCTTAATTGTTTGACTTCGGTAACGTTAAGAGATTTTCTCGATATTAATATTGCTGGAGGATGACCAGCACTAGAGTAAATTAACTGACGCTTGATGCGGTTATAAACTCCATACCAGATTGTAAAGTATTTGTCATTTTGATAATTCATCTGAAAAGTGTCGTTTAACGCTCTTAATACCTCACTCGGTTGATAGTAATTCAAACTTTTGAGAGCGCGAGAACGAAGTAAATTCAGCACAGAAATAGAGGGAAGAGTGGCTTTGAGTCCATGTCCGGCAGTATCAAGTAGATAAATTGCCATATAATCAGGATCGAGCCAGTAGTAATCGAAACAATCGCCGCCAAGTTGTCGGGAGGGAATAAAATGAGAATTGATGGTGAGAAGTTCTGACATTGGTAGAGGCAAAAGAGAACGCACATATTCAGCAGCTTCTGCCATTTCCGTTTCTAAAAGTAGCTTTTGAGATTGTAAATCTCGACTTAATTGATGCAGACGCAACCCTGCTCTTACCCGTGCTTGCAATTCATTTTGCTCGATGGGTTTGGTAATAAAATCATCGGCACCAGCATCTAATCCCTTGACGCGATCGGCTACAGAATCTAAAGATGTTAATAAAATAAAGAATGTTGTCGATAAATTCGGATCTGTCTTGATATGATGGCAGACTTCCAGCCCATTTAATCCTGGCATAATCCAATCACAAATAATTAATGCCGGCTGGCAAGCAAGTACTTTTGCGATTCCTTCAGAACCATTGCTGGCAGCAATTACCTCATAACCCTGTTTTTCCAACATCCTTTTCAGCAGGATTTGTATTGAACGGTCATCATCAATTACTACGATTTGAAACATGGGAAATGACGGGTAAGAGTAAATAAGAATTTTTGTAAAATAAAAAATAAAATGCGAGAATGGGGATTTGAAGACGGGAAAAGGTTAAAGGGTAAAGGGTAAAGGGAAGAAAAGAAAAGAAAGTTTTTTTATTCCTTTCCCCCTTCCCAATTTCCAATTTTTTAAAGTCATAAAACATTATGGCGGTGAAAGGGGATTCAGCCACAAGAGCATAGTGCGTCTTAGTTGATTCAAGTCGCGGTATACTTCTTGTTTAAACCACTGTCCTAAGGCATCAATGGGCGTGAAGGATGCTCCAGGTTGCCATTTAACATCTTGACCCAAGGGTGTAACATGACTTCCAGGGAGCGTTTGTGCTGTCACCATCTCCGGAAAGCGTTGTTGTAATATTTCCTTTAAAGCTGCTGATTGGTCAAGGGTATCGTTACTAAATTTTATTAACAAGTTGCGACGGACGTTATAGCGCTCTTGCACAAGCTTGTTAGTTTCCAGCGGTGAAGGAGTGAACTCGATCGCAAAGGTTGTGTTAAATTGTTCCACTAAGGGGATAGCATCCCGTGCAGCGTAGTTGTTGAAGGATATGAGGATATTACCTGCGCGTTCTACACTCAAGGTACTGCCGATGAGTAAGTGGAGTTTACAACCCATGCTGTGTCCCAATCCGTAGATGGGGAGATAGCGCTTGCGTACTGCTTCTGAATCGTGTAAGCGTTCGATAACACGGTCAAAGTTTAGCTGTACAGATTTAGCGATCGCTATATGATCTAATGTGTTGACAAATGGCGTAGCAATTACAACATAGCCTTTTTCCGCCAGTTGTTCTAGTAACCAACGGTAGGTCAGGTGAGGTGCTGTAGCGACGAATGCACCACCCAGGAAATGGATGATACCAATGGGATTTCGGGGAATTAAGACCCAATTGCCTTGAATTTCTTTCCAGTCCATACGGATGAGCGATCGCTCTAATTTAATGTTTCTTTATATTAGACTGTGCGCGGCGGTCGTGTCATAGAAAAGGGGAGTGGGGGAAGCGTGGTGTGGGGGAAGGTAAAAGGTAAAAGGCAAAAAATTTTAGTTCTTACTTTTTCCTTGTCCCCCACGCCCGTCGCCCTTGTCCCCTAATCTTACCCCTGACTCTGCAACCTTCTCATTTCAAGCTGCACGTCTAACGCAATTTCCAACGCTTCATTTAGTAATCTTCCATGTTCAGTAGCTTGTTCACTAACTTGCATTGCCGATAGAGTCGGTAAATTATTGGCAAACAAATCTGTATTTTTGATAATAAAATTTTTATTTTCTCTTAAAACTCTTTCTGTTTTCAAAGCGCGAATCAAATCATTTCTGGTTAGCTTAAGTGCGTCAAGCACCTTCTCTCTTTCCTTTAAAGTTACTCCAGGATTGCCAGCTTCTTCTATTTGGTCGTTGATATCTATTGCTTTAATTACAGAATTATATCTGTCAACATCATCCAAAAGAATTTCCAAAGATGGTGTAATGTTCTTTCTCAAAAATTTAATTCTTTTTTTCCACCAAAAGTATAATATAGTTTGCGTTATACCACCTCCTATCAAAGTCAATATTATAAACAATATCCATGAAGGAATTGTTACCCATGTAGCAAAGATTTTAAGCATTACATCCAATATCAGATAGCTAAAAACAAATATAGAAAATCCAATAAATACTACAGTAGGACCTTCAGAACCTTTGATTTTTTCTATAAATATCTGTCCCAATCTTTTTAGAGGGTTAACAATTATCCTTAGTTCGTCTTTAACAGGTAGATTTGTTAATTTTTGTAGTTGCTTTTGACTAATCTCCAAGCCCTCTAAATCATCCCTCACAGCTTTCCCATCCTTGCGAAAAGAGTTGTTTAATATTATATAACAATCATCATTATGTAAAATCCGCTAATTTTGCATTTTGTCAAGCTTTATCAATAAAATTCATTTTATGTCAATTACTATACATTGTTTTTGTAATAAAATGAAATATTCTTGTTTGGACAAACAGCTTATCTGATTGAAGAGAGAATGGTAAAAAGTATACGTAACTCGTGTAATGTCATATAGCTTTAAAGGCTGATTGAGAAAAAATAGAAAAATATGAGAATTAGTTAAATAGACTAATTTCAATGCCCATTTTCTCTGTTGATAAGCATGACTAGACAAGTCCTCCAGATTAACCCATGACCATTGTAGCCAGACTTATGAAGCAAGAGCTACGCTGTGGTAAAAGTCTTTTCGGCATCTATGCTGTTAGATATTTAATTTACACCTCTGGGTTTATAGAGAAGCTGAGTTAGTACTACTGGCGAATTCCTTTAACAAACTTAGTTCTGGCTTCAAGTATTGAGGGCATTAAAACACAACTAGTGAATAAATTTACATTTAATTTTGGCAGCAATTCACTACGAGAAATCTGTTCATAATTATCATCGCGAAGTCGATATAAAGATAACTGATTATTTTCCCAAAACCAGACTTCAGTGATTTGAAAGCGTTTGTATTTTTCTAGCTTATCTATGCTGCCACTGGTTATATTAATTTCAATTGCTAAATCGGGATTTTCTTTCTTTTCTCCTAAATAATAAGATTCATCAGGTTCAAAAGAAGCACCTTTTTCTTGAGAACGACGAGTAGCGCTACCTACAGGGATAAAATTTATACCTAATTCAAAGAAATATGCTTCTAGCAAAATAGCGATCGCCTTTTTCAGCATTTCATGTTCTTCACCGAGAGTCATAAACTGTATATATCCATCTAGGTAAGTTATCCTTAAACTAGGTGATGTCATTAAGGCTTCTATTTTCTCAAATTCTTCCCAAGTATAATAACCAGGTAGGAGAAATTGCTGTTCTTGGAGTGTGGTGACTTTTTCTGCGAGTTGTGAAGTCATAGCGATGCCTGCGGCGGTAAACTACGCGCTTTTATTGGTTTTCATTTATTATCTAGGAATTCATCTACTATAATTCCTGCTTGTCGAATCAAACTTCTCTAGCCAAACTTTGCCATGCTTTTGTTGAACGTGAAGATAACCTTTAATAGCATCCTTAACGTTTTCAATTGCCTCATCCAATGTTTTACCTTGGCTTACACAACCAGGAAGTTCAGGAACTTCAGCAACATAACCTTCATATTCTGGATCAAATGTGAAAATTACTTGGAATTTCATAATAATTAATCTTTTATAA
>JBPCQW010000256.1:0-7930 GCA_050997715.1 Hassallia sp. | reverse complement strand
TCTCCCCATCCCCCCCCCTCCCCCCCTCCCCACTCCCCCTACTCCCCCACTCCCCTGATATATATGACTAAAGAACCAACTTGGCGTCAGCGATTTGAATCAGCGTTGCATCCGGCGATCGCTCGCTTTAATGCGAGTATAGGTTTTGACATTGAATTAATCGAATACGATATCACTGGCTCTCAAGCTCATGCGAAAATGCTGGCTCACACTGGCATTATTTCCCCAGAAGAAGGAAGTATTCTAGTTTCCGGTTTAGAACAAATTCGCAAAGAATATCGCGCCGGCAAATTTCACCCAGGTATCGACGCAGAAGACATACATTTTGCCGTGGAAAAGCGATTGACGGAAATTGCCGGGGATGTCGGTAAAAAGCTGCATACAGCGCGATCGCGTAATGACCAAGTTGGTACCGATACCAGACTTTATCTGCGCGACCAAATTCAAGATATCCGCTCTTGCCTGCGAGAATTTCAAAGTGTCTTATTAGATATAGCCGATAAGCACATTGAAACGCTGATACCAGGTTATACGCACCTACAACGTGCCCAGCCTTTAAGTTTGGCTCATCACCTCTTAGCATACTTTCAGATGGCGCAGCGCGACTGGGAACGCTTAGGAGACGTCTATCGTCGGGTAAATATTTCGCCTTTAGGGTGTGGTGCTTTGGCGGGAACTACCTTCCCGATTGACCGTCATTACACCGCCGAACTATTGCAATTTGACGAAGTTTATGCTAATAGCTTGGACGGAGTAAGCGATCGCGATTTTGCGATTGAATTTCTCTGTGCTGCTAGCTTAATTATGGTTCACCTCAGCCGCCTTTCGGAAGAGGTAATTCTCTGGTCTTCGGAAGAATTCCGCTTTGTAACCTTGAAAGATAGCTGTGCCACGGGTTCCAGCATTATGCCCCAAAAGAAAAACCCCGATGTTCCAGAATTGGTGCGGGGGAAAACTGGGCGCATATTTGGTCATCTGCAAGCAATGCTGGTGATGATGAAGGGGCTACCTTTGGCATATAACAAAGACTTGCAAGAAGATAAAGAAGGTTTATTTGATAGTGTCAAAACAGTTAAAGCTTGTTTAGAAGCGATGACGATTTTATTGCGGGAAGGTTTAGAATTTCGCACTCAGCGCTTGACGGAAGCTGTAGCGGAGGACTTTTCAAATGCTACCGATGTAGCAGATTATCTAGCGGCGCGGGGTGTTCCTTTCCGAGAAGCTTACAATCTCGTGGGTAAAGTGGTGAAAACCAGTATTGCCGCCGGTAAACTTTTAAAAGATTTGAGTTTAGAAGAATGGCAACAATTGCATCCAGCGTTTGCAGCAGATATTTATGAAGCGATCGCTCCCCGTCAAGTTGTGGCAGCTCGCAACAGCTACGGTGGTACAGGCTTTGAACAAGTAAGCAAAGCGCTGAAAGTCGCCCGCACTCAAATAACTGTTGAATAATAAATAAGGGCGTATATTATTTATACGCCCTTTCAATTGACGGATTACTCTGAAAATACATAATAACCTTGGTTTTTAAGGACTTAAGCCCACGCTATGCCGTCCCAAAGCGGTATGTATGATTATCGTATTACCTATTTATCTCTACCCCTAGCGATCGGCTAAGGATAAGAGAATTATGGAATCTAAGCTAAAAGAGAAGCTCAACAAGCATTTGAGCAACATTCTTTATTCAGCAGCATCCATTGAAGCTGCGCCTTCATCCTCTTCACTCTTAGGCGGTCTTTGCTGGAATCTTCTCTGCATTCGTCCTGTAGTAGTTCGTTTACGAAACTTTCGGGCATATGCCTGGTTCCGTAGCGCCTTTTCTTTTTTGGGGTTGCGGCGCTTCGCCATATTCACCTCATTAATAAACAACAAACTGAAGCCAGAAATAACTTAGCCAATATCAACGACCAACGTTATTGATATAGTCTTAGTCTAACTCAGCACTCAATACACTTTAAACAGTTTCCCAGTCTACCGCATTTAAGTTTTTTATGTCAATCCAACTGGAAAAGCGATCGCTCTATCTTAGTTGCCTGATTCCAAAAGCTGACCGAGAGCTTCAACGGACTGCCGCCAGCCGCTTTCTATTCCGCTTTCGACCATTCCGTCCCGGTCTTCTTGGCTCATGGCAGTGCTATGGGTATGAATCTCAGTCGTATGTTCGTCAATTGCTACAAACTCTGCTTTTTCCAGCATGACGTGCCCACGTTCTGGCATACCCAAGAATTCAAATGTCTGCACGATGCGTCTATTTTGGGCTACTTCGTGAAAACAGCCAGTAAATTCATACTCATTACCATCTTCTGCTTGCTCGGCAATATGCCAACTTCCGCCGTCTTGACAATCAAAATGATACACTTTCATCGGATTACCGCGACCCCACCATTTAGTGAAGAGTTCCTCTTTGATATACGCCTCGAACACTTTTTCTAACGAGGCATTGATTGTGACAGTACCCAAGATATTTTGTGAATTTTCTGGGATTGTTACTTTTAGATGTGCCATACAGTCATACTCCTACTTGTCAATTTTCTTCTAATAATTTTTCTAAGGCATCGAAACGGGCACCCCATACTTTTTCATACTCACTGAGATGCGCTGCGGCTACTTTGATATTCTTTGGTTCAATATGAATAACTTTCTCCTTGCCACTTCGACACTTGGTAACGAGTCCTGCTTTCTCAAGCACAGCGACGTGTTTTGCAACCGCTGCCAAAGACATGGCATATGATTCCGCTAATTCGCTTATGGTGTGTTTTCCTCTTGATACACGCTTAAGAATGTCTCGCCGTGTCGCATCGGCAAGAGCACCAAAAATCATATCGAGAGCAATATTTGATTCAACCATATGGTTGAATGATAGACTGCGATAAATACTGTGTCAAGTACCCTGAGCGTCGGATGTTGGATATGGCTGAAGGGGCATCACCGATCTTTCGAGAGGGGACTTGCTGTGCCGCATAACGGTGCTGTTCAGCGTTATAAATTTTCCCGCCCACCTACTTATTCTCTAAGAAAATTTCATATCCATATCTGAATAAAATAAATTTGAAGTTAAAAATTTTAAATACTTGAACAGATTAACGTTATTTCAACTAGAGATTTAACCGATTTAGATTTTTCCGCAAGTATTGATTGTCACTTTCAACAAGGTGATGTTAGCTAAAAACTAAAAAATTATTAGCTAATAAAGATTATGTATATAGGTAATTTTAGTTTCAGCAAATGCTAAAATTGATATGTTCTGCGGTAATCGTGAGAATAAAACCTTAAACCACGAGCATCCTGACATAACACAAAATTCAACATTTTCGTAGTTGAGCGGATGTTAGTGGTGGCGAGTTCTACAATACAACACAGACATTGGAAGATTGAACGTTTTTGCTTTTTTTGCTGCAACTGTCCAGTCCACACGCAGCTTATTGCGCTTTGGACAAGCCGTACTGGGTATCCTCTTCCGTCATCCCATCACTGGCACCAGTATCATCCCCATTTTACCCGATGGTAAAATTGTGCTAATCCGGCGACGTGATGATGGTCGCTGGGCATTGCCTGGAGGTATGGTGGATTGGGGAGAAGATATTCCCAATACAGTCCAGCGGGAGTTGATGGAGGAAACTGGACTTGAACTGGTGAAAATTCGGCGTTTGGTAGGAGTTTACTCCGCACCAGATCGCGATCCCAGAATCCATTCGATTTGTATTGTCGTTGAAGCAGAAGTGCAGGGAATAATGGAAATTCAGGATACTTTAGAAGCAATGGAAATCCAGGCATTTCCTCTCAACTCTTTACCACCAGGGGAAATGTCTCACGATCACAGTCGGCAGTTGCAAGATTACTTGCAGGGCTTGACAACATTAGCGTAAAAGTATACTTGTCATTTATTGGTTGTTAGTGGGAGCGTTGTTGGTTAGACCATTGGAGCGTTGTTATTGCACTAACCACTATCTACTAACCGCTATCTACTATCTACTAACCACTCAATTAAAATGAATAACTTATTTCGTAACTCCCGGAGAAAACTTTCTCAAGGGTTATTATTTTGGCATGAATTTGGTGACGGAGCTCCTGTAATTTTCTTACATGGTGCTTGGAATGATAGCTGTGAATGGTTATCGGTGATGGAATCGCTTTCAAATTACCATTGCTTTGCACCAGATTTATTCGGTTTCGGTGAGTCAGATTATCCTAATGTTCATTACTCAATTGATTTGCTTTTAGAATCTCTAGCTGAATTTATCGATGCTTTAAAGTTAGAAAAAGTTTATTTAGTCGGACATTCTCTCGGAGGCTGGATTGCTGCTAGCTATGCTTTAAAATATTCGCACCAAGTTACTGGTTTAGTATTGTTAGCACCAGAAGGTGTGGAAATAGAAGGACAAGAAAAACGTTTGCAGAAAATGCGGCAATTAGTAAAGCGATCGCCTTTTATATTTAAATTGTTGCGATTGCTTCGTCCCATAACTAAAATGTTAGGCTGGGATGAAAAAATAGAACAAGATTGGCAGCTTTATCAGACACTGGTGAAATATCCCACAGCTTGCAAAATATTATTCCAACGTCAGCAGCCAGAAATTAATGCAGAATTATTACACGAGCGATTATGTGCTTTAGAAATCCCAGTTTTGATTTTGCAAGGTGGAGAAGATACACCACACAGTTTAGCCATGAGTAAAGTTTACAGTCAAATTTCTTCATCACAATTAAAAATAATTGCTCATGGTAAAAGCGACTTACCAGAATCTTGCGCTGGTCTTGTCGCTGGAGATATTCGAGAATTTATCAAAAATCAGGAATTAAGTTATTAAATATAGATATTTAATTTTCTAATATTTGCGGAGTGGAATAAGCAATGAAAAATCAGCAATTGTTTAGTAATCGAGTCGGAGTACTCGCTACTATGCATCAAAAAGAGATAGTCATTGCACCACTTTTGGAGCAATTAGGAATTAAAGTTATAGTACCACATGATTTCAATACTGATATTTTCGGTACATTCACTAGAGAAATTGAACGTCCTGGTACGCAGATTGAAGCTGCCAGATTAAAAGCCGAAAAAGCGCTTGCTCTGACAGGTGAAACTTTAGCGATCGCAAGCGAAGGTACTTTTTGCCCTCATCCTAGTTTACCTTATATTTCTAGTAATAGAGAAATTGTTATTTTTATAGATAAAGAAAATCAGCTAGAAATTATTGGTGAGGAGTTTTCTCTGGAAACTAACCATAATTTTCAGCTTATCCAGAATATTCAAGAAGCGTATAACTTTGCAAATAAAGTTGGGTTTCCTGAACATGGTTTGATTGTTATTTCTGATTCACCTAAAAATAGCGGTGAGATATTCAAAGGTATTATCACAGATAAACAACTTGAAGAAGCTGTTAATTTTGCCTTAAAAAATTCATCAAACGGAAAGGTGCATATAGAAACAGATATGCGAGCAATGTATAACCCCACACGAATGAAGAATATAGAAAAAGCCACTCGTAATTTATTAAAAAAGATTAATAGTTTTTGCCCAAGCTGTGGTGTACCCGGTTTTGAAATAACTCAACGAATTAAAGGATTACCCTGTGCAAGTTGTCATACACCTACTTTGCTAACTCACGCTCTTAAATATCAATGCAAAAAATGTGGTTTTAGTCAAGAAGAATTATTCCCTGATGACAAATATGCCGATCCAGGACAGTGTATGTATTGTAATCCTTGATGTTTACCATTGTTAAATCCCCTATTGAGTTGGAATTAAGCTAATTTCTGTGACTTTGCATCACAGTTAAGCTGTCTCTATATTTAATAAAAGAAACTTATATGTAAAACGTATTGTTATTTTATAAACTTATCAATATAGTTTCTTCAAGAAGCAATAAATACCAAACATAGCAAGGTACACCACTTACCGATAATAAATAGTTAATAACTAACTATTGAATTTATTGCGGTTATAAAGCTGGAAATTACATTGTATAAAAGGAGAAACAAAGATGTTAAATCGCAGTCAGCTTGTTCGGGGTCTTGAAACCATCCAAGATTTAATAGTGGTTTCTCTGTGTATTGGTTTATTTAGCTTCATGGTTATCCAACTGCGAGCAATGTTTTACTCGCTGCTACCTCCTTTAAATTTTAAAGTGTTCACTTCAGATATTCTATTTTTGTTGATTTTGGTCGAGTTATTTCGATTGCTGATTATTTACTTACAAGAACAACGAGTATCGATTGGTGTAGCTGTGGAAGTGTCGATTGTTTCAGTGTTGCGAGAAGTAATTGTGCGGGGAGTGCTAGAAGCCGAATGGAGCCACATTTTAGCAGCATGTGCTTTCTTGTTGGTGATGGGAGTGCTGCTAGTAGTTCGAGTTTGGCTACCACCAACTTTCAGTGGCATTGACCCAGAAAAGCTATTATCTCAAAGAAGTCAGCTACTTTCAACTGATAACTCATTTGAGTTTCATGAAAATAATTCTCATCTTGACAATGAGAGAGTTCCTTCTAAAAGTTGAAGTAAATCATAGATATTGTAGAGACGTTCCGCTGGAACGTCTTTTAGAAATAGGAGTGAAAATGAACTATGCGTTGTTTACAACCCTTGTAGAGACGTTCCGGTGGAACGTCTCTACATTGTTTTCCACTCCTATGTCTACTAGCCATCTAAAAAAAATAGCGATCGCATTCCCCAAAATATCAAATTTGGTTCCACAATTAAACGCGCTGCAATCTCCGGATACTGCGATCGCATATAATTTACTATTAAGGTGCTTGAGCCTCCTTTAATCACAACCTTACTTTCGGGAAAATCGCACCACCACGACTCAACAAAGTCTTTGATTCCTGCTAATAAAGTGTAAATAACTCCGCTTTGCATTGCCTCTTCTGTATTGAGAGCAAATCGTTGCGGTAGAGAGGTAATATTTTGCCTTTCTACAACTGGTAATTGTCCTGTTTTTTGAGCAAGACTCGCAAGCTGTAAACCTAATCCTGGTAAAATTGCCCCCCCTACTAAATTTTTTTCGCTATCAGCACCTGTAAAAGTCAGTGCTGTCCCCGCATCAATAACTAACATCGGAAAGCCAAAAGTGCTGGAAGCTCCATATAAACTCAAGGCACGGTCAATTCCCAAGGTGGGATACATTCCTTTTATAGGTACTTGTTCCAAAGTAATAACGCGAACCTTATAATAAGTTTGCCAAATTTTCGTTTGACTAGGAACAACGGAGGAGAGGAGGAGGGGGGGAGGGGGAGAGGGGGGAGACAAGGGAGACAAGGGGGAGGGGGGAGAGGGGGGAAAAATTTTGAGTAGAAAATCTTCTAATGATTGATATTGCGCTAGCTGATGTATGACAGCGATCGGCAAATAGTCACTATCCCAAGTTTTGGAAATTCTCTCATCTCTAAATAATGCCCAATGTAAGCGAGAATTGCCAATTTCTAAAGCTAACCAAAGGTTATCTGTATCTTCTTGATGCTTCTGTGGTTTCACACTTTTATTTTTCTTAAGTCAACCATAGATTTTTTAAAAAAAATTAACAATTAACTCGTGTCACAATAAAACTAGAGGAAAATACTCATTTGCGTAAGGAGGGGAGTATGGTAGCACTCACCGAAAGAACTGAAAAAAAACTGACCATGCAAACTGCCGATATTGCTGACCAAACTACGGCAATTCGGTCTTTGGATTGGGATCGCGATCGGTTTGATATTGAGTTTGGTTTGCAAAACGGTACTACCTACAACTCGTTTCTCATCCGTGGTAAAGAAACGGCTTTAGTTGATACGTCTCATGAAAAGTTTCGTCAGCTGTTCTTCGATACCCTCAGCGGACTAATTAACCCAACTGAAATTAATTATCTCATTATCAGCCACACCGAGCCAGACCATAGTGGCTTAGTTAAAGATTTGTTACAAATTGCCCCGGAAATCACCGTTGTCGGTTCTAAGG
>JBPCQW010000176.1:0-13311 GCA_050997715.1 Hassallia sp. | reverse complement strand
CTTGGGAACAATTCTCTACCTATGGTCAGTTTGGCTAATTTCTAAAAGAGAAATACTTACTTGGCCTGTTGGTATCGTTAGTGTGTTACTTTATATGGCACTTTTTTACCAAATTCGCTTGTATTCTGATGCCTTAGAGCAGGTATACTATCTTTTCGTTAGTGTGTATGGCTGGTGGCGATGGAGTACACCCCAACCCGATACGGGCAAGGTATTGCATGTGCGATATTGTCCAGATCGCAAATTCCTACTGGTTGCGGTAGTTACTATCGTGCTGGCGATCGCTTTGGGTACAGTTATGAGTCGGGTTCATCTGTTACTCCCTAGCATCTTTCAACAGCCTGCATCTTATCCATATCTAGATGCAATCACAACAGTTATGAGTTTTACCGCAATGGGACTCATGGCACAAAAGTGCATTGAAAGCTGGTATTACTGGATTATAGTTGACATTATCGGAATTGGGCTGTACTACGCTAAAGAAGTTAAATTTATTTCATTGCTTTATGTGATTCTGCTTTTCATGGCAATTAATGGATTGGTTTCTTGGCGCAAGGCAGCTAAAATTCAAAAAGCCTAAGCCTTTTATTTGTTGGGTTTTGACTATCGTTCAACCCAACCGACAACTACTAACCGTTAGCTATCTGTTTAATTTTTGACTCCATTAAAGCGCGATTGAAGATAGTAGCCAAACCGATTATGCCGATCGCACCTATGCCAAAAAGAGGAGAGGGTTCGGGAATAGGTTTCGGAACACTATAGCATTTTGCGGGCAAGGAACCTCCATCAGGTACATTGCCATCAAAAATAAATGAGATACCTGTAGTTCTTGTATTTTCTATAATCCTTTTCTGTTAATGAAGGGGTTGGTAACTGTATTAACACGTTGGTGCAAGATGTGAGTATAAGCACACACGACTGCGTATACTCACATCTTAACTTCGTTGAAAACCCTTTGCTGTCGGCTTTTTCGCTTTATCCTTAGACTTAGACTTATTCACATCTGCCAAAGCTTCTTGAAACAAATTATGCAGATGTACAGGTACACTAGCAATTTCTGGTAACTCTGGCTCAATCAGTTTGTTGAATTCTTGCAAAAGCGGTTTCAAATCACTTTGCAAACGAAAATCAGGACGCTGTAAATAAGTTTGCAACACATTTTCTAATTGAGTTGGGTATTGTTCAGCTAACCGATACCAAACGAAAGCATTAATACTTTTATCTTCCAGGAAGTAACGAATTAGTTTTTCTGAACCTTCAACATTTTGCACATCAGCTGATAAAATTCCTTTTAGTTTCCCGTATGTTGGTAAAAACATTTGTCCCCAACGAGGATGAGAAAGTGCCGTTACCTGTTCTGCTTTTCTCAGTTCCGCAGGTAAATCAACTTTCGGCATCACCATTTTATTATTGCCAGATTTATTGTTAAATACCTGAGAAACTACTTGAGAATCAGCACCCAACTCTTCCGCTGCCGCTTTGATTTCTTCTTCGTCGATTCCTGCGGCTTCAGCGGCTTCAGCTAGAGATTTAGAAGTATCAATACCCGCTTCTGCCAAGCGTTTCTCAGTCATTAACTCTTGGAATTCAACTACTTTTTTGTTAAGTTGGTATCCCGGTAATGTGATTTCATCGCTGCCAAAAAAGTCAACAAATTCCTGATGATATTTTTGGACTGATAGCCAAGCTTCTTCTAATAAATCTGGTGCATCCCCGTAAAGATTATTTTTGTAGTTATCTTTGAAATTACCGATCGCTACTGCTAATTTTGGTTTACCTAGTTTACCCATGAGTGTATGAGAACCAAAAAACATCCATTCAGTGTCGGTTATGGGAGCAATTCGAGTTAAGAAAATTTCTCCAACTTTAAACCGCAACATTTCTTGAATTGTCAATGTATCAGTTGGCTTGACTATATAGTGTTTTTCTGTTAGCCAATTCACTAATTCAAAGCCATCAGGTAAAATTTCAACTACGGCAAATAAGCCAATAAAACTACGATGCCAACTGCGAATCAGGTTGCGTTCTGTATCTGGTAAATCTGGATGACTTTCACAAAATAAATCAAGCGGTGTTTTATCACCTACTTTCCCTTCTATCGCAAAACTGTCAATGATGAAATCTTGCTGTTTGCTATCACCCGAACCACGACGAGATTGTTCTGCTGCATAGGTTTCCAGGGCTTTTGCTAGTTCGTCTTCTGCGTCAAGGACGAAATCGATTAAGGCTAGTTTTAATTCGTGCGCTCGTAATATTACATCCACAAGGAAATTTCTCGCTCAAATAGATGTTAAATTATAGCCTTTAAGAGAATTTTCGCAGAAGAGCGACAGCTAGATTTACAAGTTATTTACAGCATCAGGATCAACCCCAAGCGATCGCAACTGTTCTTTTAACCTTTCTACCTGTAACTCAGTTTGTTTTGTTTGCTCCTCAGCTTGTTTTGCTCGCTCCTCAGCTTGTTTTGCTCGTTCCTCAGCTTGTTTTGCTCGTTCCTCAGCCTGTTCTCGTGCTAAAATTTCCTGCTGTAGCGCTTCTACTAACTCCCCAGGAGCCAATAACTTCTCTCCTGTATTCTGTTTATAAAAAGCAATCAATTGCTCGTCAATCTCTAACCGCAGTTGCAAAGCCTCACTTCGCTTATCTGTAATTAGCTCATACTCTTGTCTAATTAAACGATAACCCCGCAGTTGTTCGGGAATCCACTCTCCTTTGGGGTCAAATAACCAGTACTCCAGTACTCCTAACTGTTCGTAGAGAGTTTTTTTGAAACTGATATCTTGCTCTCTAGTTCCCTGAGAAGTCATTTCAAAAATGACTAATGGTACTTGTCCTTCTTCCCAAATCTTGTAATTATCTCTAGCCCCAGGTGCAACGTTATAAATTACCATTACATCTGGAGCTACCCTCAATCGAGGATAACCTTGAGCGTAGTAGAGAAACTGATCTGCCAAAACAATTGCCGACTTGCCTGCAAGATACTGACGCAAAGCAACAACGGTGTTAATTATTGCATCAGCATGAACAGAAGTTTCTGCCAAAGGTTCACCATCCGAACTTGGATAAAAAATATCAGTTGATTCAGATTTGGGTACGAGGCTAGTCATAACTCACACCACCAATTTGAGGGGATAACTGAATGATTCTATTATATTATCGTTTCTTAGTAAGATATAAGTTAGCTATTCGTTGTCATTTGAAAGCGGCAATGGGAACAATTGCAGATATTCTCTGGCAACGATAAATTAATTAACTTGAAACACTTGATGATGGTAAGTTGTGGATATGCATACAAAAATAGCTGGATGCATGTTTTCTAGCTAATCACAATATTATCAATGGAAGTTTTGATAAATAGTAAATCTGGGCATATATCGAGTAGAATACGAGATTGAGAAACCCGGTTAAAAGTAAAAGTGAACAAAAAGTGAGCAGTTTTTGGACTGTAAAGTGAACAACGCAATTCAAGAATATAGAGCTATTGGAGAAGCGGGAAGGAGGAAAGGAATATTTTTCTGAGTTCCTTTACTAATAACCAATAAGCAATGAAAAATATGTCAAGAGATACCCAGATGACAGATACAACAACAATTGTTGCTAAAAAATCCTTGCACCGCTTGAGTTTCAAAAATATGAATATGAAAAAAATTATCGGAGCAAGTGTATTAGCCTTGGGTTTAGCCGTTGGTACAGTAGCAGTTATCCCAATATTCGTTAATGCTTCCGACCATGATGACGGTGAGGTGGATACAAAAGGTCGCAATCTAAATCTAACTGATTTATATGTGTTCCGGGAAAAAGACCAAAACCCCAGTGCGAGTGAAGATGACTTGATATTCGTCATGAATACCAATCCGCGATCGGTTGCTCGTCAGCAGTATTATTTCAGCAGCAATGCCCTTTATGAATTTAAAATTACCCGCGTTGCTGATAAAGATGCAACTCCTACAGGTCAAGAAGATGTTACCCTGCGGTTTCAATTTGGAGAACCCAACAGCCAAGGGGAACAAGCATTTAAATTAACTGCGATCGCTAACGGTAGAAGAATTGGTACAGATGAAGCTAGAACTACTCCCTTAAGTGCAGATAATAATAACCCAACTCTTAACGAACTAAACTTAGGAAACTCCAAAGTTAGTGTATTTGCAGGACTGCGGGAAGATCCATTTTTCTTCGATGTGGAACAATTTTTCCGGGTTCGTGCTGGAGCTTTGGGTATAGGACCCACAGTTGGTTTTCGTCCCACCAACCAAGCCCTTGACTTTGCTAAAGGATATAACGTTAATGCGATCGTTGTTAGAGTACCACGCTCTCTATTACAAGGACACACTAAAGCCACAACCTTCGATGTGTGGGAAACTATCTCTGTCAGAAACCCCCGCAATCGTAGATTCCAACAAGTTGAACGTCTCGGACGACCGGGCATTAACGAAGCCTTAATCGTTACTAACGATTTTCTGAATGCCTTTAATAGTATTCCCCCCACTGCTGACTTAAGTCCTGCTGCTGCACCCGTGGGAGCAGAAGCGAAAACTACCCTCAAAGCCCTGGGGAATGACGATGATCGGGCTAACGCTTTACTGGGTGCATTCCTTCCTGACGTGATGCGAATTGATACCAGCCAACCAAGCGGTTACGGTAAAGCCCTCAACGCCAAAGGCAGCCCTATCACCGGACGTTTGCTGTTAGATGATGTGATTGATACAACTTTAAGCGTACTTACGAACGGTGCGATCGCCGCCGATAACGTTTCCTACGAAGGTACTCCTGATAACCCAGCTCAAGGTCATAAACCGTTAGAAACACAATTTCCTTACTTAGCACTACCGAATTAGAGGGACACAACAAGACTAGGGGAAAGCAGAAGTTATTATCAAGGGTTTGTAGTCAGCGATAAATGGCTTGAAAAATTAGAAGCACACACGAGTGCTTACTACGAATTCAACAAATGCTTTTCTCCTTTCCCCTGCTCTGTGTGTTCTCTGCGTCTGTGTGGTTCAAAAAAGAAAAGGAAATAACGGCAATGACGGAAGCTATTTACAAGCACAAGCTCAAACCTAAGTGGCTGTTACTCCTAGCAGTCCCGATCGCAACTACCCTTGTAGTCTCATACCTCTATTCCCAATCTTCCCAACTTCCAGCACCTTATCGTTACTCTCTTTCTCGCTCTTTACCTGGTACTGACAATCGTCGAGCTACCATCTTACAGGAAATCACCCTTTACCAAGAAAAAGTCCGCCAAAATCCGGAAAGTGGCTTAAATTTAGCTTCCTTAGCTCAAGCATATTTCAATATGGCAAAGGCAACTGGTGAAAGTAGCTGGTATTTACTCGCTGAACAAGCAGCTAAACGCTCCCTCTCCAATTTACCTTTCAATAACCAAAGCGCGGTGATAGTTTTGGCTCGTGTTGCCCAAGCTAGACATGATTTTAGCGAAGCGATACAGTTATCCGAACAAGTATTAAAAATTCAACCTCGCAATCAAGGTGCCCTGGCTATCTTGGTGACATCTAAGTTGGCAATGGGTAAACTACAAGAGGCAAAAACCGCTGCTGATACCTTAGTAAACAAACTTCCCACTCAAGGAAACTTAACTTTACAAGCCTTGGTACTAACAGCACAAGGACAAGAACAAGCAGCAATTGATACTTTTAAATTTGCCCTATCTATGGAAGAAGCCGGAGAAACAGGCAGTTCTACATATACGCGGGTATTACTCGGTCAGTTTTACTACAAACACGGACAACTAGAACTAGCAGAAAACTTATATAAAGAAGCTCTACTAATTATACCGAGGTATCCCTTAGCCCTACTGCATCTGGCAGAACTGAAAACCAGACAGGGAGACTACAAAGCAGCAGAGAACCTTTATGCCCAAGTTTTACCCAACTCCGAGAAATCATCCACAATTTACGATCATGCTGTTTTTCGGGGTAAAGCCAGAGTGAAACAACTGCAAGGTGAACAACAACAAGCAGTAAAATTATTAACTGAAGCCGAAACCTTACTCAGACAACAAAATGCTACAGCACATGGTAACGGTTCCTTTGGACACCGGCGAGAGTTAGCACGGTTGTTATTAGAAAAGAATCGCCTACAAGATACCGCTGAAGCCTTATCCTTGATGCAAGCAGAAATCAAGATTCGTCGGGATGCTCAAACCCTAGATACCCTTGCTTGGGCATTATCTGACTCTGGACGCATGAAAGAAGCTGAACAAGCCATCCAAGAAGCCTTACAACTGGGTACAAAAGATGCTGCTATATTCTACCGTGCAGCCAGGATTGAAAAAGCATTGGGAAATAACCAGCAGGCTTTAACTTACCAAAAATTATCTCAACAAATCGATCCAACTTTTGACAAACAAGCGCGATACTCATCAGGACTGGGATTAGAGAATTTTGGATTTTAGCCGCATGCCTTTAAAAACTCTTCTTCCTCCAAACTCTCAAAAACATGAAAATCCACTGGCGTAAAATTAGTATTATTTCCTTCTTCTTATCACTGCTGTTATCAATTAGTTTTAGCTCACCTAGCCTTGCACATTGGGCAGATTTGTCAGTTGCAGAAGTTATGGTAGGGGAAAAAGAAACTGCAATTACACTGACTTTTCCCACTGGCTTAGTAGCTTTTAGTGATGATAACCGGGATGGACAACTTTCCCGTGAAGAAACTGCAACCCATAAAACAGAACTTGAACAGTTTTTAGGCGATCGCATCTTTTTATCCAATGAGCAAGGTAAAAAAGGCACTGTAGCGATCGCACCTGTGGAAACAAACAATTTGCAACCAACTCTGAAAGTTAATACCAATACCCACAGTACTTTGCAACTAAATTACTCTTGGCTACAACCAGTACAAAACCAGAGAATGCATTATGATTTGTTTCTCAGTGAAGCACCGGCAGCTCATTGTCTAGCAACAATCTTTCACAAAGGAAAAGTCCAAAATTTTATTTTTAACCGTCAAAATCGGGATTTTTGGTTAATTTCTGGTGCATTCGGGCAATTTGGCGGTAGTCTTCTCATCACGCTGATAGCTGCTTTTGTCTGGGGTGGAATGCACGCGATGTCACCCGGACATGGCAAAACTATAGTTGGTGCTTATCTGATGGGTTCAGAAGTAACTGCTCAACACGCTCTGTTTTTGGGACTAACAACAACTCTCACCCATACTATCGGCGTGTTTATCTTGGGATTGGCGACTCTGTTTGCTTCCCAATTTATCTTACCAGAACGGGTATTACCTTGGTTAAGCATCTTATCTGGTTTTATGGTGCTGGTAATCGGTTTAAATCTATTTATTAGCCGTCTGCGGAATCAGGATCATGAACACCATCACCATCACCACGATCATGATCATGATCATCACCATCACCACGATCATGATCACCACCATCACTTACCCTCAAACACCCCTGTAACGATGCGAAATTTACTCGCGTTAGGTATTTCTGGTGGACTTGTACCTTGTCCTTCAGCTTTAGTTTTGTTATTAAGTGCGATCGCTATAGGACGTGTGGGTTTCGGACTAATGCTGGTTTTAGCATTTAGTTTGGGACTAGCAGCAGTACTAACAGCATTGGGATTATTGCTAATTTATGCCAAACAGTGGTTTGAGAAACTACAGTTACCAAAACCAAAGCGTCTATTAAGAATTTTGCCCGCACTCAGTGCATTTTTAATCTCGCTGATTGGCTTGGGAATTACCACGCAAGCACTAATAGAAGTAGGAATAGTACGGCTATGAATCGGCAATACTGGAAAAAAGGATTTTTTCCGGAAAAAACATGCTGGGCATCCTGATCAGATGATGGGATTGATAGCCTATCCACAACAGTATTTAATATTTATTGAGATAGGCTATTATTAATGCTTTGTTCTTTCTTAGAGAGATAGCTAGAAGTTCTCGAAGTTAGCGATCGCTTCCTTCATCTTCTCCATCACTTCATCTACAGGTATACTTCCCAACTCCCCACTGGCTCGTGTACGAATGCTCAAGCTGTTGCTTTCAACTTCTTTCGCTCCCACTACCGCCATCACGGGTATTTTTTGTTTCTCTGCATTGCGAATGAGTTTGCCCAGGCGATCGCCACTCAGATCGACTTCCGCACGGATACCCAAAAGTTGCATTTTGGCTGCTACCTCTTTGGCAAAAGGTAGAAACTCATCACTCACCGACAACAATCGAGCTTGCACCGGCGCCAACCACAACGGGAAATCCCCCGCGTATTCTTCAATCAAAATACCAATCAGCCGTTCCAAAGAGCCAAAAGGCGCACGGTGAATCATCACCGGACGTTTGCGAGAACCATCTTCAGCAACATATTCTAAATCAAAGCGTTCTGGCAAGTTATAATCTACTTGCACCGTTCCGAGCTGCCACTCTCTATCCAAAGCATCCCGAACTATAAAATCTAATTTGGGACCATAAAACGCCGCTTCGCCAATTCCTTCAAAGTGATCCATCCCCAAAGTTTCCACAGCGCTACGGATAGCACTTTCAGCTTTGTTCCAAGCTTCATCGTCACCGATATATTTATCTGAGGCTGGATCGCGGAAACTGAGACGCGCTTTGAAATTCTGATCTAATTTCAAAGTCTTAATAACTGACAGAATCAAATCCACCACATTTAGAAATTCTGTCTCAAGCTGTTCTGGCGTTACAAATATATGAGCATCATCCTGAGTAAAGCCCCGCACCCTAGTTAAACCGCCTAATTCCCCAGATTGTTCGTAGCGGTAAACGGTACCAAATTCCGCAAAGCGTATCGGTAATTCCCGGTAAGAGTGCAACTCGCTCTTATATATTTGAATGTGGAAAGGACAATTCATCGCTTTGAGGACAAAGCCTTGCTCATCTGCTGCTGCTTTCTCATCCTCCGCCATCATCGGGAACAAATCTTCTTTATATTTCTGCCAGTGTCCGGAGACTTTAAATAAATCTACTCTACCGATGTGGGGCGTTACCACAGGCAAATAACCCCGTTTTAGCTGTTCTTGTTGCAAAAAGTCTTGCAGAAGAGTCCGTAACAAAGTTCCTTTGGGTGTCCACAAAGGTAAACCGGGTCCGACTAAATCGGAAAATACAAATAATCCCAGTTCTTTACCTAATTTCCGATGATCTCGGCGTTGCGCTTCTTCTTTGCGTCGCTTGTATTCGGTGAGTTGTTCTGGGGTTTCCCAAGCGGTGGCGTAAATGCGTTGTAATTGCGCTTTGGTTTCGTCTCCACGCCAATAAGCGCCGGCAACGCTTTCTAATTCTATCGCTTTCGGGTTTAAATCGGCGGTGTTTTCGACATGAGGTCCCGCACACAAATCCCACCACTCATTGCCTAGGTGGTAAATTGTGATTGGTTCGGATTTAATATCTCCCAGGATTTCTAACTTGTAAGGTTCGTTAATTTTCTGAATTCGGCTTGCAGCTTCTTCGCGGTTAACTTCTTCGCGAGTTACCGGGATTTTACGATTGATAATTTTTACCATCTCTTTCTGGATGGCTTTCAAATCTTTATCGGTAAATGGTTCGGGACTGTCAAAGTCATAATAAAAGCCGTTTTCAATCCAGGGACCGATTGTAACTTGCGCTTTGGGAAACAACTTTTGTACTGCCATCGCCATCACATGGGAAGCTGTATGGCGAATCTTTCGCAAATTTTCCGATTCGCTGCTACGCGGTAAGTACATTTTTTCGAGTTGTTCGGCTTGATTGTCAGATGATTGTGGCGGCATCGGCTGTTGAACCATTGGCTAAGTAATTATATGATGACTTGCGATCGCTCAAGTTTCCAAAAATATACCCAAATATAACAAGGACTTCTTTTCTGTGCTTTGTCAGGCTTAAAGCTATCATGGATGCACTTTAACATCACGGCTCAATTTCTTTTATGATGCTCTTTGAGACAAAAAGAGCGATTAGTTACTCTGCCGCACTGCAATAGTTGCACTTTAACTGTAATATAAATTCTTTTTATGGCTTTGCATATTTCGGAGATGTCTAATGTACGTCGATAAATTTAACGTATTGTAGAGACGTAAAGCGTGGAACGTCTCTACGATTTATCCCACAGTTATGCAACGCCCTTTTTATCTTATAGATTTATTTAATTTCTTTAGCAGTATTAAATATATCTTTCAAATAACCGCTTTCTGTTGATCTCTGCAAAGTCTGAAAGATAATTTTTTTAACTGGCTGTATGATTAGCTATTTTCATAAGTTATATCAAAACCCTTCAATAATATCATATCTATCATAATTAAACTTTAATATTAATTTTTTCTTAAGCTGCATCTACCTTGACGCTGCAAGTGCAGCTATACCTATTGGGACTGTACAAACGTTTGGTGTAGCTTATATAATTAGAATTGTAACGTTTTTTACAGAATTCTAACTATTTCTGTCTTCTGACATAAATAATAAAAGTGTTAAGAAATGTAAATAGCGTTAATATTAGTAAGCAAGTTAGGAATATGCCTCTGATTTATGCGAGACTCAAACTTACCAGAGCCTGAGTTGTTGAAGACGGTTTTGCAGCCGTTGTTAGAAGATTTTCAGTATTGGTTTGCGCGATCGCGTGAATTACTCGAAAGCGAGCAACTCTCATTTATGAGTCACGAGGAACAATCTGATCTACTGTTGCGAGTCAAGCAGGCTCAAGACAAAGTGAACACCGCGAAGATGCTGTTTGCTGCAACTGATGGACAAGTCGGCATTGAAATGGAAACGTTAATGCCTTGGCATAAATTAGTGACAGAATGTTGGCAAGTGGCGATGCGGTTCCGTCAAGAGCGAGAAGTTTAATGTTTTTGACATTATAATTTTGCTAAACTGCTTGGCAATAGCAAAACGGTATATAAGTCGAAGAAATACTACAAAATCCTTCAAATGCTTTGAATTAAGAAAATATTGTATTTTATGATACTTCAGATTGACTGACAGTTAAAAAATTGTCTCACATCCACATAGACATCTAGAGAGTGCGTTAAGTATTCGCTTTACCCTGTAGTCACAGTATTGACACAGTAGGGGCGGCTTTACCCTCCCAAAACGACAATATAAGTTTTTAAAACCGTTGCACCTAAAGGAAAAACCGATGTTACACCTACTTTACATTCTTGCTTTTACCATCCTTGCTTTTATAGCCGTTGGCAACTTAATTCGCAACCTGATGATGTTCAGTTTTGACACAGATAGAACTTATTCTAGGTCATCAATGGCGCACGGAAACTCGGCGTATATGTCATCAAGAAAACAATTTATACCCCATCCAGAGTTATTAGATAGTTCCGGAAATTTAATTAAAGAACCTTTATTGGTAATGCGTTCAGTCAACGTTGAAGATGCTCGTCAGCAATTAGATGCTCTTTATGAAGCTTCCCCAGGACAAAAGAGCGAGAAGGAGGAAGGCTAGTAAAAAAAGGCTGAAGTATGAAGTATGAAGTATGAAATGAATAAACCCGTACAGTCAACCTTTGAAAGGTTTGTCATCGATACCTAATTTCCACGCCAAGCTGTACTACAAACTTAAGAGTTTCGAGTGATGAGTTATGAGTTAATATTTACAACTAACTCATAACTCCTAACTAAATTACGCTTCAATAACTACGCGGAGATTACCGCGTTTTTTGGCGACGCGACAAGCTGTGGTGTTACCAGAGCGTTCAAATTCTAAATCGAGAACGGTACCACCAACGCGCAGATTGTGAAACGACAAACGATTAATTGACTCTGGCAAAGCGGGGTCAATTATTCGCAAGCAGTTATTTTGAGCATCAGGCACCAAGTTGACCATCATTTGCAGTAATTGAAAGATACTACCAGTAGCCCAAGCTTGAGGAGTACAAGCAACAGGATATTGCACGGGGGAGTTATCACCGTTACGTTCATAGCCGCATAAAAGTTCTGGGGGACGGTGGTATGGCTGCTGGATAGTCATATCGATCAAGCCTTGGTACAATTCTAAAGCTTGATCGATTAAACCGAGCGATCGCAAACCCATTGCAATTAGCGCGTTGTCGTGGGGCCAAACTGAACCAATATGATAGCCCATCGGATTGTAAGCTGGTGACAAACTACTTAAAGTGCGAATGCCCCAACCATTAAACATATCTGGTGCCCGCAACCGCTCTGCCACACTGTAAGCCTTTTCTGGGGTGAAAATTCCTAAAAGCAGACATTGACCGGGATTTGACGTAATGCTATCTACATGCTTACCGTCTCCATCCAAAGCAAGAGCGCAGAAATCCTCGTCTTCCATCCAGAAATCTCGATTGAAACGAACCTTCAGGTTTCTTGCTTCTTCTTGCCAGCGGTCAGCTAAATCAAGCCGCTTTTTCATCCTCGCAATTTCTGCCAGACGCATTTTCGCAGCATAGACATAAGCTTGCACTTCACAAAGGGCAATTGGTCCGCTTGCTAATTCTCCCTTGCGGTCTACAATACAGTCACCAGAATCTTTCCAGCCTTGGTTAGCAAGACCGCGTTTAGATTTGCAATAGTAGCTCAAGTAGCTAGTTTGTTTCATATTGCGATCGATCCACTCCATTGCTGCCAGAGCATGTGACCAAAGTTGCTCTAGAGTTTCTTGATCGTGAGTCCAAGTGTAGTATTCAGCATACAACATCAGCCACAGGGGAGTAGCATCAACAGTACCGTAGTAGGGCGTGTGGGGAATTTCCTGACAACGCGCCATTTCTCCCAATCGCAACTCGTGTAAAATCTTACCTGGTTCCTCTTCACGCCAATCATCTTCACTTTTACCTTGGTATGCGGCTAAAAGAAAAAGAGTTTCTTTGGCGATTTGCGGATTTAACATTAAGCTTTGGTAAGCTGTAATCAGCGAATCCCGCCCAAACAGCGAAGAAAACCACGGTACACCGGCGGAAACAGTTTTATGCTTGCCAAAAGACTGCCGCAACAAATACATATCTTGTTCCGCTCGTTCGATGACTCGATTAAACAAGCTTTTATCTGAGCGAATTCGCGTAATTTGTTGTCCCCAGTGCTGTTCTTCCATCATCTCAGCGGCTTTTGCTTGCCCTAGGGTGGCAGGGGCACTTACAGTAGAGCTAGATTTGTTGTTTGTTAACATGTTCACCCGATAACCCAGTTTTTGGGTTTCGTGGGAAGCCAATTCCATCCGCCAAACCGCTGTGTAACCTTTGAAAGAATCGGGGATTCGATGCTGGAATTGAATGCGCGATTCCATGACTGAGCCATCTAGACCTTGATAAGCGAGTGTCAACACTTCTGGCGTCGCTGTTGTCTGTATCGGGGAAACGCCATCACCTGTTAGTATTGCTTCCTCAGTTG
>JBPCQW010000592.1:0-4851 GCA_050997715.1 Hassallia sp. | reverse complement strand
ATATAAAAGGTGTTACGAGCAACATGGGCACAATGCAAACAGCCAATACAGGTGAGTTCATCTACATAAACACCCTTTTGACGCAGCATTCCCCCCAATTCCGGCTCTAACCCAGACCGTTCCGGCTCATCCCGCAAAAAACCGCCTAATTCTGGTTCTAAACCGGAGCGATCGTCTTCTTGTTCTTCATGCGGTAGAAAATCAGACATTACGCACTCCAGCGCTGTACTACTAAGCGAATAGAACCATCTTTATTTTTTTGTTGTTCAGCCACTTGAAACCCGGCACGAGTAGTTTCTTTCACAACCGTGTGATATGCATAACGCTGCGTTACTTGCCGCAAAAACCCATCAACAGACAAGTTTTGCTGCCAATATTGCAAGTCAGAAACCAATTCGTATTCTAAGCCATTCCATTTAAAGCCGATGTCATAGCCATTGTCTTGTTCAATGGTAACTTCGGCGGCATGAGTTTGACCGCGATAACCGCGAACCTCGCTTGTACCGGGTTTCCAATTTATACCCAAGTCAGTCAGAGCTTCTTTCAACGAGTCTAGATTACGAATTTGTGTCTTAATTTGGCTAAAGTGTGACATAGTGGTTGTGATTTAAGTAAACTAAATTTGTTTGAATTACCAATCGCTGAAAGTGGTTTGCGTATTTACCACACCAGATTGTTGCTGCACCTGAGCGGTGAAGAATTCGGAAGTTGGTTCATGACTAAGTACTAGCCCTAGCTGTGCCTCTATTGCTGCCGTAACTTCAGCACAAGAAGCACCAACAATGCCAGTGACTTTTTCTTGTACCCGACCATCTGGATAAATGATGAATTCTAGTGTCTCCATGCTTTTGGCAAACCACGTTCTTTACGTTTGGACGGTACTGTTGTTTTCTTATGGCTATATTTTAGCCATAGGAACATTTTCACGCTTGATACAAACTTGCCACTTTGTTAACTAATGTTCCATCTCTCAAAATATATATCTCAGAATCTTTACAAAAATTATTGATTTTATCAGTCTACACATCTGTCATATGTAAGTTTCCCTTAACCTTCTAAATTAGTCAAGGTGGAAACTAAGCGGCATTATGTAGTCTCCAAAGCTCTAAAAATGAGGATTAGAGAGCATATAAGCAGCAGCGCATGTTAGGAAATGACTAAAAGTGTTGACATAAGTTATCATTACTCTGACTTAGCCCAATTCTAAGCAATAGCTGTATAAGTTGGGTTATGGGTGATTTAACGCAACAGCAAAGATATAATCGCATTAATTTCCATCTTTGGTTATATAACCAGAGAAGTATATATTATTTTTTTGTAGAGCGATACCTAACGGTAAGCTTTCCTGCGGTTCCCGTAGGGTACGCTAATGCACTCTTGATGTTAGGTAGTTCACTCGGCAAACATCTCAGCCAAGATATCGAGAACTGCTCTTTGCTCATGGTCACTAATTTGACCAAGTAGTTTGACCAATCGAACTTTATCCACTGTGCGAATTTGATCGAGAACAATCTGCCCATCTTTGCCTTGAAACTCACAAGCTATGCGTGTAGGATATATCTGCCCCTTTGTAGTCATTGGAGCAACAATGACGGTAGCAATATGGCGGTTCATTTCGTCTGGCGAAATAATTACACAGGGACGGGTTTTCTGAATTTCACTGGCAATAGTGGGATCGAGATTAACTAGGAAAACATCAAAACGCTTAACTACCATTCCCACTCGACCCGATCCCAGTCTGTTGTATTTATATCATCTAGCAGAACATCATCGTGTCGCTCTGACATTGCTGCAAAAGCTTCATCCCACCCAACCCGTAATCGTGGTGCTGCGCTAATAATTAGGCGATCGCCATGAACCTCTATTTCCACCTCTGTGTGAATACCACTTTGTTCTAATAAGGGTTTGGGAATACGAACACCTTGAGAATTACCGATTCTCACAATTCGGGTTCTAACAGTTGCGCTCATGTTTAGCTCTGTAAGTTAAAAAATGGTAATTACATTGTAGACACAAGGCGATAAATCATCAAGTGCAGCAAAAAGCTAGAGCTAGAGAACCGCGATCGCTATTCCAAAAGCCAAGCAAATAAATTACCCACTGTCAGTTAAATTTCATTCGCAAAACTTGGCAGGGGAATTAATGCATCTGGCTCATCAAACACTGTGATATTTCTGGTTAGTGCTTGTACCATTTTGGGGTTGCCTCTTCCTATTGTTTTTCTAATCTCAGCACAATGATGCTTGATACGAGAAAGACGTGAATGTTTTAATGCAATACAGTAGTTTTTGTAAGTTAATAGTTTTCGCTGATTGTTGCGATTTAAAGTTATGCAAAATACATTATTTGATAAAATCTTCCGTGACAGCGATGGCAATATTGTTGTGGCTCAGATGCCAAATCTACCAATTATTGTCTGGGTAACAGCTAGTTTGCTCAAACTAGTTTTTCCAACAGGCGAAATTAATACAGGGTTAGACGCACTTGCTTTTGGCTCTTTGTTTACTTGGGCGTGGCTAGAATTATTTCAAGGCGTTAATTATTTTCGTAGGGCACTAGGTCTTGGTGTCCTTATTGGTGTTATGGTGTCAAGAACTGTGGGTATTGATGTACTTGGTTTCTCTCTTTGATAAAAGACATGATGTGCTGCAACGCGATCGCACGTCAGGTCTGAGAAACTGATTGTAGGCGATCGCTATGGACTCTATATCTATCATGCGATCGCGCTCCAATGCACTGTTAAGCTGCATTAGAGAACTGAAAAACTCATAAATCAATTTTTCCTAATTTGGTGCGGGATACAATTTTGTTATGTCATAATTGTGTCTTAATTTATACTAATATTAGCACTGATGCAATATTGCTGCATCCCAAATTACCAACGAAGACTTTACAGTAAAAAAACGTATCTGTCAGCCTCAGAACCCAGAGAAATACAGCATAATTAACCTTTATAGCTATCAGCCAAGACGGTAAATATTGAAAGCTGTTAACTCAACTCCACAAATAGATTATGAATGCAGAACAATCTAAAAATTCTCATAATTTCCCACCAGCGATACGTGTGGGAGTACTGGGTTTTGGCGGTTTAGGACAAGCTGCCGCTAAAGTACTCGCTGGTAAACGAGAAATGATTTTAGTCGCAGCAGCCGACAAAGAAGGCTACACCTACGCAGAGTCGGGTTTAAATGCTCAAGATTGTATTACAGCTTATAATCAAGGTTCGGTGGGTTATTTAGAACCAACTGGTACTTTAACAACTCGCAGTATTCAGGAATTAATCGAAAGCGCTGATTCTGTAGATGGGTATTTTCTCGCTTTACCCAACCTACCGAATGACTTTATCGCTTCTGTAGCGCAGGAGTTTATTAAATCAAGTTGGCGTGGGGTGCTAGTGGATGCAATTAAGCGCACTAGCGCGGTAGAACAACTGCTGGCGATGAAAAAGGAATTAGAAGGTGCGGGAATTACTTACATGACAGGGTGCGGTGCAACACCTGGATTATTAACCGCCGCTGCCGCATTAGCCGCCCAAAGCTACGCGGAAATACATAAAGTTGAAATTACCTTTGGCGTAGGAATTGCTAATTGGGAAGCTTACCGTGCCACGATCCGCGAAGATATTGCTCATATGCCAGGTTACAGTGTAGAAACTGCCAGAGCGATGACTGATGCGGAAGTAGAAGCATTGTTGGATAAAACTAATGGCGTGCTGACGTTAGAGAATATGGAACATGCCGATGATGTGATGTTGGAATTGGCAGGGATTTGTTCACGCGATCGCGTTACAGTTGGTGGCATAGTCGATACCCGCAATCCCAAAAAGCCCCTCAGCACCAACGTTAAAATCACTGGACGTACCTTTGAAGGTAAAATTTCCACCCATACTTTTACCTTAGGAGACGAAACCAGCATGGCAGCAAATGTCTGTGGACCAGCCTTTGGCTATCTCAAAGCTGGTATGCAATTGTACAAGCGTGGCATTTATGGAGTGTTCACCGCAGCGGAAATTATGCCCCAGTTTGTTAAGTAATAGTTAGGTAGAGACGTTCCGTCGGAACTTCTCTACGGGAGGAGCGGAGTTAGCAATTTGGAATGAGCTAATTTTTAACTCCTCACTCCTCACTTTTAACTCCTAACTTGTTCTAGGTTGATGGACTTTCTGGAGAGAAAACTTCTAACATATTTTCCTCAGGCAGTGATTCTGGTGTTTGAATTATAAATGGCAGAGATGCGCCGACAAGACCGCGCTTAATGCGTTCTGGTGTCTCTGCAAATACTACAAACAAAGGATATATACTATTTATTCCCTCATTCAAAATATGGTTGTAGCGGGGAGGCATGAGCCACTGATATTCTTTATCTAGCCAAACTTGAGTTTGTCTCCAGCGTCCCAATAACTCAGAAAAGTCTTCCTGGGGACGATGAATGAAAACCAAAATTTCCACACCGCTTTTGATTTTCCATTCTGGGTCGCACATTAAAATTGCCACATCACAAGGTAAGCAAGTAGTCGTTTTTTCTGCTGAGGTGTTGCGAAGACGGACAATTGGTAGAGGAATAGTGATAACGCTTTCATCTGGACGCCGCAGACTGGGAATCATTTCCAAGTATGGTCGATGCTGCTTGAGGAGTGCGATCGCCGACAAGGAATTACTATATTCAGCCAAGCTAGTTTCGTAATAAGATTTTTCCACAAGCATGATTCAATAAATTAGTTATGAATTAGGAGTTAAGACTGAGGAGTTAAGAATAAAATTTAGTAGTTCTAAATTAAAAGTTAGAAATAAAAACTTTTAACTCCTAACTCCTAACTTTAGTACAGACGTTCCGCTGTCCCCGTCTCTACAA
>JBPCQW010000081.1:0-5269 GCA_050997715.1 Hassallia sp. | reverse complement strand
TCTTTGAAGTGTTTTGACTGATACGCCAATCTTGGCTGCGAATTCGTGAGGCTTAAACATAAAACACCTATAGAGTTGTCTATAAGTGTATAGGTTTGTCTATTTAATTGTCAACTAGGATATCCTCCTCATCATGCTAATGCGCTACGAATATCGGCGCATCGCCAAAATTGGTTTACTTCCAACGCAATGACTATATTACCCCAGCAAAAGCGAGACATGGAAGCTAATATCCGAGGTGGAGACACCAGCTTGGAATCGCGCTGGAAAGATGATTACGCTCAATACCGCACGAGCATTGCGATCTATGACCTCATTGACGCCGAAAACGTGCGTGCTCGATCAATTGCCGATGCAGTCGATGACAACAACATTGAGCTTGCAAAGACTCTTTCAAAGAAAGATGCTCCTATAAAGCTCATCAATGAGCTTCTACGTCTTTCAAATATTCCTATTGAGATTTCTGTCAGTGAGAGCGATCAGGTAGTTGCAAGCAAATCTGGCAGCACCCCCTACAGCATTGCGGAGCTTTCGGACGGCGAACGTAATGCCTTGTTAATCGCGGCGAACGTACTGACCGTTAAGAACGGTACATTGGTACTAATTGATGAGCCGGAGCGCCACCTTCATCGCTCCATCATCTCACCGCTCCTGACACTTTTGTTCTCCAGACGGCATGATTGTGCATTTATCGTGTCTACGCACGACGTGATGCTGCCCCTCGATAATCCCGGCGCACGTACGTTGCTCATTCGGGGCTGCACCTATGCTGGATCTTTGGTCAGTGGTTGGGACGCGGATCTTGTTCCTCTCGAAACTGAGATCGATGATGACCTCAAAAAGGACATCCTTGGCGCACGCAGAAAGCTTTTATTCATCGAAGGCACCGAGCGAAGCCTTGATAAGCCGCTTTACAGTCTAGTGTTTCCAAACGTCTCCGTCGTTGCTAAATCGAGCTGTCGTGATGTTGAACATGCCGTTTCCAGCATCCGGGACGCTGGCAATCTTCACTGGCTTCATGCTTTTGGTATCGTTGATAACGACCGGCGGACGGAAGCCGACATTAACCGGCTCAAAAAGAAGGGCGTATATGCCCTTTCGGTCTTCTCTGTCGAGTCGATCTATTACCATCCATGCGTTCAATGCCTTGTTGCACAGCGCTATGCAGTGGTTACAGGAGATGACGCCCTTACTTGCCTCGCTAATGCCAAAACTGCTGCGATCGCGGCAGTCCAGCCACATATTCAACGTTTGAGTGAGCGAACTGCTGAAAAGGCGCTTCGTGAAGAGTTTTTTCGGCATTTGCCTCGAAGAGAAGAAATTGCCGATGGTAAACCCATAAGTGTTTCTATTAATGTGGTTAGTGCTGTCACAGCAGAGCGTGAAAGGTTACAATATGCACTTGATGCTGGCAATTTGGCAGAAATTATCTCACAATATCCGGTTCGCGAAACGCCTGCCCTAGACAAGATCGCAAAAGAACTTGGGTTTCAAAACCGTAAAAAGTATGAGGGGGCTGTACAGAAACTACTAATGGATGACAATGAGGCACTAACTTTTGTAAAATCTCTCTTCGGCACGTTGGAATCTGACATTGAGGCAGCATGATTGCATGTAGTGCGATCGCATTCCTCCTATAAGGTGCGTTGCGCTGCTTTGACAACACACCCTACCAATTTGATATTATTAACGAAGTGAGCGATCGCCTACAACCCAACGAATAGCGAAAAGCACTCCACCCACAACCCTAAAACATGCGTAGAAGGCTTCTTGTCGGGTTGAGGCGATCGCACTCACATACCTAAACAGGGAATGGTTTTTTGTTAAATTAAGGCAGCGCATCTCAATTTCTGAGTTGACAAGTATAAAGTAGTATGCTGCTCTTGAAAAACATCTATCTCAGGCAATCTCATGGCATCAGGATTTAAATCTCCTCGTGTACAAATAGGAATTTGATATTATTAACTCAGTGGGCGATCGCACCTCCTCACCGAGAAAGCAAAAACACTATGGCAAAGCGTAAAAAAAGCAATCTTCAGTGGATTAAAGAAACGCTTGAACTAAAACCCGACCATCGTTGGGAATCTCCATCAGGCTACAAAATTTTTGTCCTAGATCGAGGATCTGTTCGCTTCAATGTTCCTCAAAATTGGGTTTTGGAGCCACAAGAAAAATCTTTCAAGTTTCTTGATAAAAAATCACCCGACGATGATTGCTGTTTAGAAGTATCTTTCAATCGCTTGCCACCCAATGACTGGAGCCAGTTCCCGCTAAAATCAGCCTTGAAGAAAGCGATGGAAGATGACAGTCGTAACATCATTGAGCGGGGAGAAATTTTTACTATCAAGCGTCAAACTGCCCGGATTGTCTGGACGGAAATTAAGTTTATCGATACCCAGGAAGAACCACGCGAAGCCTTTTCGCGGACTTGCATTGGTTTGGGGTCGAATGTTCAGTGCTTGATTACATTCGATTATTGGGCAGATCAGGCTATTGGGCTAACACCTGTTTGGGATGAAGTGATGCGTAGTCTCACACTAGGGCTGTATATCCGTGACCCAATGACTGGTGTAGCTTTCCCAGACTAAACCACAAAGTGGAAAGAATAATGCAAAGTTTCAATTTTGTTCCTCACACTGAAGAGGAATACGATCGCTTGGTGGAGATGCTCGATCGCTTAATCGATCAAGTTGGTGAAGATGAAAGCCATCCCCTCGCGTCTTTAATGGAAGTCATCGGTGTCTTAATTGAAAACTACGAAACTGAACATATTCCTGAGTTAGAGGAAATCCTTTAGCTTGATATATAATCCATAAATGTGCAGTGGCAGTTTGTGGACTTGGGGCGATGTCTACGACGGGCTACTTTTTAGGCATAACTTATCAACCATTTTGAACCATCCAAACTAATATTCCCACAATTTGTTCCACAGGTGGCAGGGGATAATCCGTCAAATCAATGGTGACAGTATTATCCTCCAGCTTCAAGAATCGCCATTGCGTACCGCTGGTAATGGAACCATATATTACAGAAACTGGACGAGTTTTTGCTGCGTTGAATCTTTGTGCTGCAACCATTTCTGCAATACATTGTCCAAACCCGGTTCTTAAATCAGCTTTTTTTGCCTCCATAATTATAATTGCAGGTGCTTCAATTTCTAACACTTCAGGCGAACGACTTAAAAGAAAATCACACATTCCATTAAGTCCAACTGCCTCATCAACTGTAAAATCTTCCCCTGAGAATAAGCTAATTTGCCGATTTAATATGCGTCTGACTTCCAATAATACTGGGTAAATAATTCCCTCTGAACGCGCTTTTTCACTTGCTGAAGAAGCAAGTGGCAGACTTTCTTCAAGATATGCCGTCAGCATAGCAGATACTTGGATGGGTTCGGTGTCAGGAATAAATCGCCCACCTTCCTGTGTTTTCAATCTGAAAGCTTCTTTAACTTTACTGATATTTGTAAACTGACTATAAGGCATAATTATTAATTTACAAGTCTACACTCATATTAAGATAGTGATAATAGTAGGGAATGAGGCGATATCTACGGGTTTGCTTCTATTCGGGACGCTCCTTTGATCGCGCATTTTACACACAATCGCAACCGGCGTTGCAGTGGCTGTTTGTTTCAAGGCGATCGCTACAACGGTCTACTTATAAGTGCATCTAACACACAATCTCTCTCCTGTTGTCGAGTTGAGGCGAGCCGAATAGCCCGTAGTAGGCATCGCTACGACGGACTACTTCGGGAGCATTTCACACAAAATCTCTGGACAACTCGACAACGCCGGGTAAAATAGAAACAATTCTCTTTTATTGAAAACGTCATATGAGGAAAAACAGTGCAAAACTATGGCGTACAGTGACTTTACTCTAGAAAAAGTTTCGGCTGTTTTGGGAATCACCACCCAAGAAGCAGATTTGTTTCCCAAGCTTGTACCTCTTTCTATTCCTTCGTGGTTAAATGAAACTTTAGGAAAGCGAACCCAATTAGCTCTGATTAGTGAAAAGGCTCGGAGCGAATTTATTATTGTACCGATTTTACTAGCTTGTCGCGATCTCAGCCAAGATAGCTTGGCTATTTTCTCTGGACAAAGACTTGACGTTGATCCTGCACAGGGCTTGATTGGGGAATGTGATTTTATTTTAGCAATAGCTCCACCTTTACCACCGTTGCGATCGCCAATTCTGACTGTTGTAGAAGCGAAGAAAAATGATGTTGAAGCTGGGTTAGGACAATGCATCGCGCAAATGGTTGCGGCGGATTTATTTAATCGTTCATCTAACCAAATAGACATTCCTGTGTATGGATGCGTGACAACAGGAGAAGTATGGCAGTTTCTTCAACTTTCGCAAAAAGTGGCTTTGCTTGATAAGCAAAGATATTACTTGGATAACGTAGGAGCGATTTTAGCAATTGTACAGACAATTGTTCAGCAATTCAGTAGTTAATTTGTGTAACACTTTGTTCTCGCAAGTGGATGAATCTACTTTTGAGTTGGGGCGACATCGAGTAGCCCGTCGTAGAGATCGCTACAACGGTCATCGCAAGTAAGCAAAACGTTATTGAAGCAGCGATCGCAATATGTGGAAAGAATAATGCAAAGCTTCAACCTAGATCAAACCATCACTGCTTGGTCATCCATTGGCGAAAACGTCTTTGTTCCGCACACAGAAGAGGAATATGAACGCTTGGTTGAGATCCTCGATTGTCTCATCGATCAAGTTGGTGAAGACGAAATCCATCCGCTTGCGTCTCTAATGGAAGTTATCGGTGTTTTATGCTTTTGGCGATCGCACTATCTCGTAAATTAGTTTTATTAAGGCGCAATCATCGGGATTTCAGCAAAGTACCCGGATTGTTAATTGAGGATTGGACGATTTAATGCGATCGCATCCCCTGATCACGCGATCGCAAGCTAGTTGTCGAGTGAATGCGACACCGAATAGCCCGTCGTTATCTAAATGTTGTAGAGTTGGCGCGATGATTAGAATATAAGATTACCGATCGCAGGTGAATTATATGGATGACAGAATTATTAAAATATCAAGGGTTTTCAGATGCACGTTATTACTCGTAAACGGCTGAATGAATTTGCTAAACTTTATCCAGATACAAATAACGCCTTGGCTCAGTGGTATCAATTGGTTAAGGGAAATGAGTTTGCCTCATTTGTGGAACTCCGTGAAATGTTTCCATCAGCAGATCAAGTCGGTAAATTGACAGTGTTTAATATTGGTGGTAACAAAGTCAGACTGATTG
>JBPCQW010000523.1:0-23691 GCA_050997715.1 Hassallia sp. | reverse complement strand
GGGGCAAGAGCGATCGCACCCGGTACACCCAATTGTTTATAATCATCCAATAAGCCGTGGGTTGCTAAATGCACAATTCTGGCTTTGGTCATTTTTTGGACGATCGCTGTTTTCGTCGCTTCATTGCCGATAATCGCTTTCGTGTGGAAAAGAGTAGCGATCGCTTTTGCTTCGATTTCCGCACCTGGTAAACTGTCTAATTGCTGCGGCTTCTCTCCCGGTATAAATGCCACACTAGGCATAGTAGGATTACCCACAATTAATATTCCCCCCCTCTCCCCCTTCCCCACTCTCCCCCTCCCCCTCTGCCGATGGGTTAAATCTAATACCTGAATTGCCGGGGCTGTGAGGATGGTATGTTTTTCAATTAGATACTTGCCGTTGGTATCTTGCAAAGCTGGGAAGGGAACGAGGAATAGGGAACCTTGGGGAATGAAAATAACGTGCTGGTTGGGGTTGGCGGGTAATAAATCGGCGATGGGTTTGATTAATAAGTTGTGAAGCTGTTGAAATCGGTTTTGTGCTTGCACAGCCGGATTGTAACTCACCTCAACACCGCCGCGACCTCTTGCACCGATAGATTTACGACTGATAGTTACAAGGTTGTCAATATTTGTATTCTCTTTTTGCCACAGGGGTTTCAAGTCAGCTTTGCGAAATATAACTTCACCTGTAGGTTTGACTACCCAGATATAAAGTTCTGATTCCTTGGCTTGTGGTTTACCTTCAACTTTGAAATCATCGTAAATAATCGAATACTGAACCAAAGTTGCATTTTGGGCTTTTGCCGTTTGTTTGATTTGGGCAATAGATGGATCAAGTTGCTTATCTGCTAGAGAATTATTTGCCGATACCCGCTTATTTAGTAACTCCACAAATGCCCTGGCACGTCCGCGTTCAGCAATTTCCAGCGCGGTATCGGTTTTATTCTCAGCAATCAGGACTTGTTGTAAAATTATGTATGTATTTATTTGCGTGTCAGCAATAGACACTTTGTTGATATCCTCTAATCCACCGCGTAGAGATTCATAAACCTTGATGCCCTCAATTAAAGTACTCTCTGCTAAACTGAGTTTGCCAGATTTAAACAGAGCATAGCCCAGATTGTTTAAAGCAATCCCCTCGCTTTGACGGTCTTTAATTTCTCGTGCGATCGCCAACCACTGCTGAGAGTATTCAATAGCTTTAGCGTAGTTCCCTAGGTTACGGTAAGCAACACCCAGATTCCCCAGCGCTTTTCCTTCGCTTTGACGGTCTTTAATTTCGCGTGCGATCACTAACCACTGCTGTTCATATTCAATTCCTTTAGTGTAGTTCCCTAGGTAAATGTAAGCACCCCCCAGATTACCCAGCGCTTTTCCTTCGCTTTGACGATCTTTAATTTCTCGTGCGATCGCCAAATGTTGCTGTTCATATTCAATCGCTTTAGCGTAGTTCCCTAGGTAAATGTAAGCAATCCCCAAATTACCCAGCGCCGAACCTTCGCTTTGACGATCTTTAATTTCTCGTGCGATCGCTAACCACTGCTGTTCATATTCAATTGCTTTAGCGTAGTTCCCTAGGGAGAGGTAAGCAAGACCCAGATTACCCAGCGCCGAACCTTCGCCTTGACGGTCTTTAATTTCTCGTGCGATCGCCAAATGTTGCTGTTCATATTCAATTCCTTTAGCGTAGTTCCCTAGGGAAATGTAAGCAGCACCCAGATTGCCCAGCGCCGCACCTTCGCTTTCACGGTCTTTAATTTCTCGGTAAATAATTAATGCTTGTTGGAAAGACTTTAATGCCGCCTCGAATTGACTGGTTTGAGCTTGCTGAATACCTTGTTCTTTAAGTCTGTCTGCTTCAGCTTTACGGGCATCGGTTGTTTGCGCCAACACCTGCGACACTTGGAATGGTGCAGTTAATTTGGCAGAAAAAGGCATCGAGACAGCAACAGTCAGTAGGACGACGAAGGAAAGGCGAAAACTTTGCTGATGCATAAGTATTTCTTGGGTTAGTGTGAGCCTGATTATCTACCTAAAACATATATCTCACACTTTTTAGCTTATGCAATTTTTTATCTCACGCAAAGGATAACCCTAATTAGTCCGGGAAGGCGGACTTTGTTTGTGTAGCCGCGATTTTAATCGTCGGGTGCAAAATATCAAACAGGCTTTTATCGGAGGCAGAGCCTCCAAAACTGCATTCCCAGCCATAGGCTAGGAACGATACATTAACAACTAACAACAAATCCTCAAAACTAGAGACGCGATAAATCGTCGTCTCTACATCTTTTCCAACAAATGAAGATTCTCCCCCTTCCCTTGTAGGATGCAGAAGAGCGAATAGGGGTTAACACCCCTCATTTTACCAAAAACCCTCGTAGAGACGTTCCGCTGTCCCCGTCTCTACAATCGTCTGGAATGACTACAAATTGCACACGCCCTTTAAAACACTTCTAATGGTGCCGCAAAATTAGAAGTAGGATGAGAACGACCGATCGCTGCTTGCATAAATCCTGTAAATAATGGATGAGCTGCGCTCGGACGGGAAAGAAATTCAGGATGAAATTGGCAAGCTATAAAGAAGGGATGATGCGGTAATTCAATCATTTCTACTAAGCGTCCATCAAGAGATGTGCCACTTATTACATAGCCTGATTCTAAAAATAACTGGCGATAAGCGTTGTTAAACTCGTAGCGATGGCGATGACGTTCGTAAACTACATCTTGTTGATATAGCTGAAAAGCCATTGTATTTGGTAGAACGCGGCAAGTATACAAACCTAAACGCATTGTACCGCCCAAATCAACTACATCCTGCTGTTCTGGCAAAAGGTTAATTACTGGGTTAGTAGTAAGCGGGTTAAATTCCGCACTATTAGCATCTGTAAAACCCGCAACATTCCTTGCCCATTCAATCACCGAACATTGCATTCCCAGACATAAACCTAAAAAGGGAATGTGTCTCTCCCGTGCATAATTAATCGCAGCAATCTTACCATCTACGCCTCTTGTACCAAAACCTCCGGGTACAATTATTCCATCGACACCCTCAAGATGCTTTTCGACATCTTCAACTTCTAGCGTCTCAGAATTTACCCAGCGTAAAACTAATTCTCCATTTGTGGCGATCGCTCCATGTCTCAATGCTTCCACAACCGACAAATAAGCATCACTTAACCTGACATACTTCCCAACAATCGCAATTTCGACTTGATATTTAGGACTATACAACCTTTCGACCAAAGTTTGCCACTCCACCAAATCGGGAATGCGTTGTTCCATTTGCAGCAAATCAAGTACTTGCTCTGCTAGCCCTTCCTGTTCTACAATGAGCGGTACTTCATAAATACTCTTGGCATCTTGAGCGGTGATGACGCATTCGGCAGGCACATCACAAAATTCTGACAACTTCTGTTTTAACCCGTTTGGTAAAGGGCGATCGCACCGACATACTAAAATATCTGGTTGAATGCCAATAGAACGCAATTCTTTCACAGAATGCTGTGTTGGCTTCGTTTTCATCTCACCCGCTGAAGCAATCCACGGTATCAACGTCACATGCATGTATAATACATTTTGTCGCCCTACTTCCTTGCGAAACTGGCGAATTGCTTCTAAAAACGGCAATGATTCAATATCCCCCACCGTTCCGCCAATTTCCGTAATTACCACATCAGGAGTAGTATCACGCGCCACCCTGATAATCCGCTCTTTAATTTCGTTGGTAATATGAGGAATTACCTGCACCGTGCCGCCATTATAATCGCCGCGCCGCTCTTTATTAATTACGGCTTGGTAAATCGAACCAGTGGTAACACTGTTAAGACGCGACATTGATGTATCAGTAAACCGTTCGTAATGTCCCAAATCTAAATCCGTCTCAGCACCATCTTGGGTAACAAACACCTCACCATGCTGAAAAGGACTCATTGTCCCCGGATCGACGTTAATATAAGGATCTAACTTGAGAATTGACACTGAATAATTGCGCGATTTGAGCAATCGTCCCAGACTTGCTGCGACAATTCCCTTACCAATACTGGAAACTACGCCCCCAGTAACAAAGACAAACTTAGTCATAGTATTTACAATTTCTATCAACTTCTAAAAATACATGCCGTCATTGTGCCACAGTAATTGTGTTATTCGATTTTCTTTAATTTGGCTGTGAAAAGTGTTTTCGGATTAGTATTATTAAGCTCTATAGTCATATCCTCCCCAACTTTGGCTCAAGAGCAATCTCTCAATATAGTTTTTCCCGCACCAAACTACCAAACCAGTGAAGAAAAAATTTTCTTTCTGGGTACAGCACCTACAAATGGAGAAGTTCTCATTAATGGTAAACCGATAACTCGCAGCAAAGCGGGACATTTTGCTCCAAATTTCCCCTTAAAGTTAGGGGAGAATCTCTTTACTGTGCGCTACCAAAATCAAGAGCGTCAAATTAAGGTGACAAGAATATCTTCCTTACCTGAGATACCAAAAGGGTTAGCTTTTGCCAAAGATTCTCTCACTCCAGGAGCAGATATTGCTAAACTAGCGGGGGAACTCATTTGTTTTAGCGCGATCGCACCCAAAGACGCCACAGTATCTGTCAAGGTGGCAAATCAAACTATTCCTCTTTTACCTCAACCACAACAAGCGCAACTCCCAAGTAATTTAGCTGCGCTAACCGGAAATAATCAGCCTATAGCCCAATCTAAGATTGGTAAGTACGAGGCTTGCACTACAATAAATGCTGCTGCCGATGCGGGACAACCTCAATTTCAACTAACGCTGAATGGCAAAACAATCACTCAACTGGGGAAAGGAAAAATTCAAGTTCTCTCACCCTCACAATTACAAGTTGCTGAGGTGACGGTAGATGCTGGAGTTGCTCGTACTGGTCCGAGTACTGATTATTCTAGATTAACACCGTTACCTAAAGGAACACGCGCTACAGTCACAGGTAAGGAAGGTGAATGGTTGCGCTTGGATTATGGTGGTTGGATTAATAGTAAGGAAACTCGCATTTTATCAGGTGCAGTTCCGCCAAAGACAATTATTCGCAGTGTCGGATATCGTCAACTTGCGAATGCGACGGAAATTGTTTTTCCGTTGCAAGTTCCTGTACCTGTTAGTGTACAGCAAGGCGATCGCACTTTCACACTCACGCTCTATAATACTACGGCGCAAACAGACATTATTCGCAGCGTTGATAATGCCTTAATTTCTCGCCTAGATTGGCAGCAGTTGCCTCAAGGCGGCGTGCAATATACTTTTAACCTCAAAAAAGCCCAACAATGGGGATACAAGCTGAGATACGACGGAACAAGTTTAGTTTTGTCTTTACGTCAAGCCCCAGAAATCCGCAAAAATGACAAGCCACTATCTGGCATCAAGATTTTACTCGATCCGGGACACGGCGGTAAAGAATCTGGGGCAAGTGGTCCAACCGGGTATTTAGAAAAAGACTTAAATTTGGTTGTGTCGAAGTTGCTGCGGGATGAGTTAGTAAAACGAGGGGCAACGGTGGTGATGACGCGGGAAGATGATAAGGAAGTTTCTTTAGGCGATCGCCAAACAATCATTGATAAAGAAGAAGCAGCAATTTCTATTTCCATTCATCACAATTCTTTACCTGATGATGGCGATGCTGAGAAAATTAAGGGTTTCGCTGCTTTTTGGTATCATCCCCAAGCTCACAGTTTAGCCGTATTTTTACATAATTATGTAGTCAAAAAGTTAAAGCGTCCTGCTTATGGTGTATTTTGGGATAACTTGGCGTTGACACGCCCAGCAAGTTCACCGTCGGTGTTGTTGGAGTTGGGTTTTATGAGTAATCCCGATGAATTTGAATTGGTGACAAATCCTGAAGAACAAAAGAAAGAAGCCAGAGCGATCGCTCAAGGAATTGTCGAGTGGTTTAAAAGCGATCGTTAAAAGCCTCTTCCCACTAAAAGCACTTTCTCACTCCGCACTCCCTAATAAATTCCGCCCAAAGTCAGATGTTTTTTGGCTTAGTATTCAACTTTATTCCAATACATTTTTTGTCAAGTTTATTGCCTATTTACGTATCCGTAAATACCGCAAGAAAAACTTTTTTTATTAAATAGCTGTATTTGTTAAATGCCGAAACCCAGACTAAGCATGACTTTTCCTTGATTCAACAGCCTATCTAACTTCCACTTTGTTTGTTAAAATCCGGACTTTTCACCAAAACTTTATATTTCCTTTAAAAAATATATTTTTATATACATATTAACTTTATATTATCTCTTTTAAATATACCGAGAAAAAGGTATATTTATTTTTATCAATACAAAGTGTATCTATCTACAGTAAATAACTAAGACAATTGAAAATTACTTTCGGTGAAATAGCTTTTTTTGAGTCATTGTTTAAATGGCAATCTGACAAAGCTGTATTTTGCAATCATAGGTGCATCATGTTTTTTTCAATTTTCCTAGTTAAAACAACTTGATTGGTTAGTCACTGAAGAAGATTTTATACCGTACGCTTAGTTGTTTTAACGGTGATGATGAGACAGGTTAACCTACTAAATGTGACCATCAACAACATCACAATGGTCGAATTGCTAGAAAATCTGCGAGTCGGCGGTATTGTGTTTACCCCTAACGTAGATCATGTGATGAAATTGCAAAAAAATCAAGACTTTTATCTTGTTTACCAAGAAGCAGATTATAGAGTTTGCGATAGTAAAGTTTTGATGTACATATCAATTTTTTTGAAAACACCAATACATGAGAAAATTTCAGGATCAGATTTATTTCCAGCGTTTTACAATTATTACCAGCATGATGACAAAATCAAAATCTTTTTGCTGGGCGCTGAGGCAGATGTAGTTAAGATAGCTCAAGAAAAGATTAATACAAAAGTAGGTCGAGATATTATAGTTGCGGCACACTCACCGTCTTTTGGATTTGAGAAAAATGAAAAAGAGTGTCAAGAGATTGTTAATCTCATTAACTCTTCAGATGCAACAGTTTTAGCGATTGGTGTAGGCGCACCCAAACAAGAAATGTGGATTGCTAAATATAGAAAGCAATTGAAAAAAGTCAAAGTATTTTTAGCTATTGGTGCAACTATCAGTTTTGAGGCAGGTAATATCAAGCGATCTCCAAAGTGGATGAGTGAAGTTGGTCTAGAGTGGCTTTATCGGCTGTTGAGCGAACCTCAGCGACTCTGGAAGAGGTATTTGTTAGATGCTATCCCATTTTTATGGTTAATTGTGAAGCAAAAATTTCAGCTTTATCAAAATCCTTGGTCAGCAGTTAAGCGAAATAAGATTAATCACCTTACCTTTTTGATAAAGAATCTTAGAAAAATGTAAAAATATTTATCAATTGTTTAAAATTTGATCTAAATATTTAGCTAAAGTATTCATATCCGATTTTCACTACGCATATAAATTTACAAAAAAGTAACTTGTATGGACACAAAAAACTATCAAGAAGAGATAGATGTTCAAAAATATTTGCTAGTTCTCAAACGTCGCTGGCTGATAATATCAGGAGTATTTGCAGCGTGTGCCTCCTTAGCTGTGATTAGTTTGTTGATGGAAGGACCTGCCTACGAGGCAACTGGACATCTGCTTTTCCAATCAAATCGAACCTCATCTCTGACCGGAGTAGGAGAAAAAATAGGGGATCTTGAAACCGTAAAGGCTCAGGGTAATCCTCTAGACACGCAAGCAGTAATTGTAGAGTCTTTGCCCATCAAAGAAGAGGTGATAAATACTCTTAAGCTGAAAGATCAAAACGGTGGTCCTCTCAATTCAGAGTTACTGGCAATCAAGGCTGACTCAATTTTAGGGACTGATGTACTTAAAGTTTCTTACGTTTCTGAAGATTCTCAGCTCGCTAGAGCAGTAGTCAATCAGGCAATGAAATCCTTCATTGCCAATAATAAAATGACTAATCGCTCTGAAGCTATATCCGCAGGTGGATTTATTGAAAAACAATTACCACGAGCTAAAACACAATTAGAGCAAGCAGCAGAAAACCTGCGTCGGTTTAAGCTAAAAAATCAGATTATCGAGTTAAAAGAAGAGACGAGCAACTCAGTTGAAACTATGGGTGAGGTAGAGAAAGAATTAGCTCAAGCTCAATCTCAACTCGCTGATATAAGTGGTCAGGAAGTAGAAATACGTCGTCAAATGAATCTACCTGTAGATCAAGCTGTAAATATTACTTCTTTAAGTCAGACACCTGGCGTGCAGGAACTATTAGGTGAACTGCAAAAGGTGCAAAGTCAGCTAGCAGCTCAACAGGCACGCTACACAGAGTCACATCCATCCATCGTTACTCTCAAGAATCAAGAAGCAACATTAAATTCTTTATTGCAGCAACGAATATCCCAATCATTAGGATATCAAGCACCGATTTCTCCTGGTCAATTGCAGATGGGGCAGATCAAGCAAAACCTAACATCAGAGTTTGTGAGATTACAGTCACAACGTTTAGGTTTAGAGCAAAAAGTAAAAGCTTTGTCTGGAGTCATAGCCTCTTATAAGCGCAGAGCTAATGTTGTGCCAAATTTAGAGAAACAGCAAGGAGAACTAGAGCGAAGGTTATCAATCGCACAAAAAAGCTACGAAAACCTTGTGACTCGACAACAGGAAATCAAAATAGCAGAAAATCAAACTGTTGGAAATGCCCGTGTCATTCAATCTGCCGTAGTTAGTACCAGTCCAGAAGCAATCAAAAAGAAGCTCTTAATAACATTAGGTGGTGGATTTGCTGGTCTACTACTTGGTGTGGCATCTGCCTTTTTTGTTGACTTAATCGATAGAACATTGAAGACCGCTAAAGAAGCAGAGGCACTTTTTGGCTATACCTTGCTAGGGCTAATTCCCAAATTTGAAACTAATAATACATCTGCTCCTTTGGATAGTAGCTTACAAAAAGTCTCGCCGCGAGTTATTGTTGCAACTACACCGCGTACTGTGATTCATGAAGCATACCAAATGCTTCAAGCAAATCTAAAGTTTATTAGCTTAGATAGAAAAGTAAGCGCAATTGTCGTGACTAGTTCTATGTCTGGGGAGGGGAAATCAGAAGTTGCTGCTAATTTCGCTGCGGTAATGGCTCTTGCCGGACGACGAGTTTTGCTAGTTGATGCAGATATGCGTCGGCCATCTCAACATCATCTTTGGGGTCTAATAAACTCCATAGGTTTAAGTAACGTCATGGTTGGTGAGAATGAATTTTCCACAGCCGTGTATAAAGTTACTACTAATTTATCTGTCCTGACTGCTGGGGTCATGCCTCCTAATCCTTTAGCATTGATTGACTCAGAACGCATGACAAATTTCATTGATATGTTGTCTAAAAATTATGACTATGTAATTTTTGACACATCGCCTTTAGTTGGCAGCGCTGAGGCAGCAGTTTTAGGCAACATGGTAGATGGAGTCTTAATTGTAGTCAGACCTGGTATTGTAGATTCAACTACTGCTACCGCTGCTAAGTCCTTACTGGCACGTTCTGAAGCTAATATTTTGGGAATCGTTGCCAACGCGGTTAATGTCAAGCACGAGCCTGATAACTATTTTTACTACAACAACTCCCGCTCTAAACAAAATGCTGAGAAAGTAAATACTGTGTCATTACCATAAATATCCACTCACTCGATATTAGAGGCAGATAAGAGTTAGTTAATCTCAAAAAAGAAGAACTCGTTTCCCTTAACTAAATACCCTTAATTGGAATAACTAAGAAAAAACTGAAATAGGAATTATAACATGAGCGCATCACCGGAGTTGAGAGCAAACACAACCGAGGCGGGATTTTTTACTTTAAGTCTTTGGCAACTTATTAAAGAAGACTGGATTGCTCACGGACGAGATTGGACTAAGCCAGGATTCCGAGCGGTAGCAGTTCTGCGTTTTGGAGTCTGGAGGATGAACATTCAACCGAAACTACTTCGCGCACCGTTCAGCATCTTCTATCGCATGTTATACCGCAAAGTTCGCAACACTTATGGAATTGAACTACCCTACACTGTCCAACTTGGTCGTCGGGTGATTATTGAACACCAGGGAGCGATTGTGATTCATGGAAATTGTGCTATTGCCGATGACAGTATTATTCGCCAAGGCGTTACTTTCGGCAACCGCTATTTAGAGCGTCCCTTTGATGCACCCAAGTTGGGTAAACGTGTCAATGTTGGTGCTGGTGCGAAAATTTTTGGCAACGTCACTATTGGAGATGGCGCAAATATTGGTGCTAATGCCGTAGTTCTCTGCGATGTCCCCGCAGGAGCAACGGCAGTTGGCATCCCGGCAAAAATTATCTTGAAGAGGGGTAAAGGGGAAAGGGGAAGCGCTAAGAGCGCAGGGGAAGGGGTCAAGGTTTTTGAAGAGGGGGAAAGGGTAAAAAGGATAAGAGCGGAAAAGGTTAATGGGTAAAGATTTGGAAATAAAATACAGATTTATTCAAATAAGTCCATATTTCTTATCCTTTACCCTGCGCTCTTAGCGCTTACCCTTTAACCTTTTCCCCTCTTATGCCCGACCCCTTACCTATGAAGGTAACTTGCAAGGGTATGCGTGCTTTTATTTTGACTTTTATTTAACGCAGGATGAGGTTTTTAGCATGAAAAAAGTATCTGTCATTATTCCAGTTTATAAAGTCGATAAATATATAGCGGCTACGGTGCAATCTGTTCTTGAACAGACTTATACAAATTTTGAACTTCTGCTCATTGATGACGGATCTCCTGATAGAAGTATAGAAATTTGCCAGCAATTTACAGACCCCAGAATTCAAATTATTCGTCAGGAGAATCGGGGAGTTGCTGCCGCTCGTAACACTGGTATTCGCCATGCTCAAGGAGAATATTTGGCTTTTTTAGATGCAGATGACTTGTGGTTAAAAGAAAAGCTAGCAAAGCATGTTCAGCATTTAGATAACTCACCATCAGTAGGAGTTAGCTTTTGTCGCTCTGCTTTTATTGATGAGGCAGGAAACTATGTAGGTATATATCAGATTTCTAAGCTTCAGGGAATTACTGTGCTTGATTTACTTTGCCGTACTCCCATTGGCAATGGATCGGTGGCAGTAATTCGACGAGAAGTTTTTGAAGATATTAGATTTAAAGACAATCTTTATGGTGTTGTAGAGGACTTTTATTTTGACGATGATCGCCAATTACACCCGTCAGAAGATGTCGAATGTTGGCTGCGTATTGCGATAAAAACAAAATGGAAAATTGAGGGTGTTCCTGAGCCTCTGACGCTTTATCGGGTAAATTCACAGGGATATTCAGCCCAACTGGTTAAAAAGTTAAATTCCTGGGAAAGGATGCTAGAAAAAGCTTGTTCTTACTCTCCAACAGTGATGGTTCAGTTGGACAACATAGCTATGGCTTACCAACTGCGACATTTAGCCAGAAGGGCAGTAACTTTGCAATCTGGTTCAACAGCTGTGCAACTTATGCACCAAGCTTTATCTACCTACTGGCTGATTTTGCTAGAGGAGCCACGCCGTACACTGATGACTTTAGGTGCTGCGTATTTGCTTTGGCTGCTACCGCGATCGCTTTACCGCAGAATTGAAAATCTTGCTTTAAAAGTCACGGGAGCCAATCAACAACGCCGCATTCTTCAAGAAGCGTCTACGTTTCAATGAGATGTAGCTGTGCAATTAAAAAGAGAGACATAACACCATGACTAAACCTCTTCGGATTCTTTATGCGGTTGGTCCTGAAGATGTTATTGAAGCTTACAATTATTGGATTAATGGTCAGGATGCTCCTTCACAAGTATCAGTTACTTTCTCAAGTCAGTTTTATGAAGTTTGCACAACTTTAGATGCCAAAGGTTACGTAATCGCACAGTCTAACAAGCAGGAATTTGTGCAAGACAAGCGATTTATCATTGAGCGTCGCCCAGTACCATTACCTAGAGCTTCAGGAATTTTTTATCACTTAAGACAGGTTTGGTGTGGATTACAGTTACTTGCCTCTGCCATTCGCTTTCGAGCCAATGTTGTCGTCGCAGATAGCGGCACAACATATTGGTTTGTTTTATCTTTATTTTCCTGGATAGGGATAAAAGTTATTCCATCGCTGCATTGTCTTTTGTGGTGCAAGTACCTGACACCACGTTTAGTAGATAAACTCAATTTGACACTTAGCCGTAATTTGTTTGCTGATGATTGTCAGGCGATACTAGCGGCTTCGCAGGACGTAGCTGAACAGATTTCCCATCTGACTGGCGGTAAACATCAACCGATTTTTGAATTCTTTTCTACCTATCGTCGAGCAGACTTTGCAAACATACCTGAACCATCAGTTGAGCGATGTCTGACGACAAGCCGAGTCAGCGCGTCTACGCCCTTCAGGGTTCTATTTGCGGGTAGGGTTGAGCAAGACAAAGGCGTGTTTGACCTGCTAGAGATTGCCAAGCGTTTTGCAACCCAGGGGAAACAAGATATCGTTTTTGATATCTGTGGCAACGGCTCCGCACTAGAGTCTTTGCGTCTGGCTGCAAAGCAAGCTGGTGTTCACGATTCCTTTATTTGTCATGGATACTGCTCTAAGCCGCAAATGCGAGAAATGTTCAGCCGCTCCCACGTTGTCATTGTACCTACCAGGACAGAGTTTATCGAGGGTTTCAATCGGGTTGTGTGCGAAAGTATTTTGTCAGGTCGTCCGGTTGTTACCTCAGCAGTCTGTCCAGCTTTGTCCTATGTGCGGGATGCGGTAGTCGAGGTTCCTCCCAATGATGTTCAGGCTTACGGTGATGCGTTGCTTGCGTTATATAGCGATCGCCAGCTTTATGAACAAAAGAGACAGGCTTGCCTGATAGCGCAAGAGCAGTTTTACGACAATACGAAAAGTTGGGGATCTGCCCTTAAATCTATCCTGCTGACAATTCAGGCACAACAAGATGTCAATAAGTTAACGATCATAAGTAGCCAACGCTGAAAATTGGGTGCATGCCAATGCCGGAAAAAATACCTGGCAAATACAATAGACCTATTCGCAAAAGTCCTAAATTTACTCTCTTTCTCTGCGCCAATGCTTGCGAGTGCGTGAGGTAAAAAGATATTTATGCAAGAAGTCTAATGATACTGTAGGCAAATTAATGGGGGATGATACCCTACAACCCCGCTTTATTCTCGTTTCTCGTTGCCATGCAGAGCGTGGGAATGCGTTCTTTTGGAACCAACAGTAACCAGAGGCTCCGTCTCGCTCAAAGCATTCTTAGGCGGAAGCGGGCAACGAGAGCAAGAAAATCAGTCTGAGGTTTATTAAAGTTTCCTTTGTAAGCGATTTTTTGCTAAGGTAACTCCAAGCATCTTAAATCTAACTATATTAGATTTAATACGTATATTTACTTATATTTACCAAAACTCTCTCTATGTAGGTGAGCAAGTGCTTCATATACTAAGTTTACCATTTTTTCTAGTTAGCTTATCTAATTTATTTTTTACTCCAACAATATAAGTGTCCCTATATTAAATTTATCTAACTTTTTAGATTTTATTTGAATTCAATTAAGCCATATAAATTTATGAAAAAAAAATCTCTAGAAATTGCTGAGAAATACTTCGTAATTATCGGGTTAACTTTCTTCACAGGAGCCTTTGACATAGGCTTAACCTTATCAACGGGTCCGTTACTTCCAACCATCATTACAACACCACTCAGATATTTTATTTGGCTAACTTCGCTGCTGTTAATTTGCCTCAACTGGAAAGATGCCCTACGCACAGCTAGTCAAGATAAGATCCTCTGGATATTAACACTAATAATCTTGCTATCGTTTATCTGGTCAAAGGATATACAATTCACTCTGAAAAATAGCCGTGAGGTTTGGCAAATGACCTCGTTTAGCTTATATTTTGCCACACGATTTAGCTTGAAAGAGCAAGTACGACTAATTGCTTGCACATTCGCTATCGGAGCTTTGCTTAGTATCGTTTGCGCTCTAGTACTACCTTCTGTTGCCATACATCAAGTTGATCATCCAGGAGCATGGAGAGGAATCTACGAGTATAAGAATACCTTTGGCAGCATGATGATTATCAGCTCGTTAGCATTTTTTTGTCTGCCCATTGACAAGCCACAACATCGCCTTTATAAGTGGGCAGGTATTAGTCTATCGTTAACTATGATCCTGCTGTCTACTTCCAAAACTTCCCTTGTTGTATATTTCCTTATTATATTAATTTTACTTTTCTATCGTAACTTTCGCTGGCGGGGAAAGATAACCGTAGTTTTTTTAGACCTTGGAGTTATTATTTTAGGATGTGTGGGTACATTAGTTATCAGTAACTGGGTAGAGATCATAAGTGGCTTGGGAAGAGATCCTACTTTAACTGGAAGAACAATATTATGGAGTGTTATTTTATTGAGGCTTAAGGAGACACCGTGGTTAGGTTTTGGTCGTGGTGCATATTGGGCACCAGGAAGTACGTACGCAAGAGAAGCAGGTCAGGCACTTGGGAATGGTTTTATCGCACCTCATGCTCACAATGGCTTTATTGATTTCGCACTTGATGTTGGTTTTATCGGTTTATCACTTTTTTTACTTAGTTACGTTACAGCCTTTGGTCGGGCACTGAAACGAGCTTACGCTACTAACAATTCAGAAGACCTTTGGCCTTTGGCATTTCTCATCTTTTTAGCAATGAATAACATGACGGAGAGTTACCTACTGCGTCTAACAAATATATATTGGGTTTTGTATGTGTCCACTGCCCTTTCCGTACTGATAAGAAAGCAACCCAGTCATTTGAAAACAGGGTGACACGGTGAAATGCACTCTTTTTAATTTTGATTAAATTACTCTACAAGCTTTCTTATAAGCCAATTCTTTGCGTGACCTTGTAAAGTCAATTATTTTTTTGATAGAACGCGATGGCAAAGGAGCTTCATTTTTCATCGCACCAATAGAAGTCAGCCAATCAGCTACAGGTGGATGGGTTTTACCAAGACATTCTATGAATGTTTCCCAGAACGAAGGCCACATAGAATCATGGTAGTGAACTATCTTAGCTGCCCGAAGTTCTTCTTCCTTGTACCAAGAAGAGTGCGTCTTACTGCCCATAGGATAGTTGTGAGAGTAAGGCAACGCTCGCCAAGGAATTCCCATCTTGACCATAGTCAAGCCTAAAGCAATTTGGTCATTGAAAAAGAATCCGGAATTCTGAGAAGCTATATAGGAATCGCACAATTGAATAAATGTTTGTAAATAATGGTCAGCAAAATTTGTTGAACGACGATAAACAAAAATTCCACTGTTCCAATATAAACGGATACGCACTTTTTCGTACTCTGTATTAATCCAGGGTAGGTCTTCAATTTCAACGCCTACACATTTGCAAACCTCCCTCCAATACGGTTCATTAGGGTCTTCTGGTCCTGTAGTGCCAATATTTTTGTCTGAGGCGCAGGCGAGAAAACTTTCCCCTTGGTTGAGGGTGAGTTTGTCTGGTTCGTCCACAATAAGTAAATCGCTGTCTAACCAACCAATACATTCAGTTGTAGCAAGCTTTTGTACAGCAGCTAGGGCAGAAGGCTTATTCAAAAATTTGTTCCAAGAATACTTGCTTTTATTTTGAAAACTAAGATATTCCACTTGGAACTTGTCAAAAATTTGATGTGTCTTTTTGGCAAGCGGAGGTCCAAAGCAAGGCGTTACTGCATATATGGGCGCCGAGGCAAATTTTCCTCCCCATCGCCGCAGGCTCTCTATCATCCGTACAGTTTGTATTTCCAGCGAGCCGGACTCAACGCAGCAAACGAAAGTAATTTGAGAATTTTCTGTCATGATACGCCTCTATAAAAAAGTTGAAACTAGCAAAGAAATTAAAATATTGAGATAGTCTCAGGTGCAGTGATAAATTTAGGCGGGAAACCAATTAGTTCTGTACAATGAGACTATTTCAGGTGCAGTTTAATGAGATGCAATTGTCTTGCATCTGCAACAGGCAAACGAACTTTTCCATAATATCGTGAACTGGAATTCAATTGAGAGACTCGAATCATGATCGTCTGCATTTACGAGGATCGTCCAAAGTACCTGATCGGAGTTAAGCTCACCGTGTTGAGTCTAGCCCGTCATTGTCCAGACCTTCCGGTCATTATCAGCTGTCCCCAACCTCCCGCCACCTTTCGCCAATGGGCTGAAGTCCAACCCAATGCAAAACTTCTTGCCGAGGATGATCTAGCCGAGGTAGGTTGGAACGTGAAACCGACAATTCTGCTGCGCCGTCTAGGTGAAGGTCATTCTGAGGTAGTCTGGATTGACTCGCACATTATCGTTAATCGGGATTTCCGCCAGCGCTTGCAGCACCTTAGCGATGATACTCTGATTGTCACTCAGGAGGATTACTGGGGACAGTATCAAGGGGGAACCCACCGCACTGTTGCTTGGGGGCTGAAACCAAGTCGAACTTTTCCCACCACGATAAATACGGGAATCGTCCGAGTGACTCCCCACCACGTAGAACTGCTCAAGGCTTGGCAAGCTATGCTTAATGACCCTACTTACATTCAAGTACAGCGCCAGCCATACTACCATCGCCCGTTGCATATGCTTGGCGATCAAGAGGTACTCACCGCCCTTCTCGGTTCTATAAAATTTTCCCATGTCCCTGTAGAAATGCTAAAGCGCGGAACTGATATCGCGCAATGTTACGGACCTGCGGGCTACACCCCCACCGAACGACTGCAAACGCTCCTAAAAGGTCAAGCTCTGCCAGCGTTAGTCCACTCGATGGGTCGCAAGCCTTGGGAAATGGCACTTTCTCCGGCGGTGATCTGGAGTTCTCAGGAGTCGCTGAAAAAGCAGCTGCGTAAGTATTACGATTGCATCCACCTGGAACTCTCTCCTTATACATCATACATCAATCGCTCGCCAATATCGGCAGCAGATCGACGAGGACGCACCCTGGATGGATGTCTTGACATCCCCTGCTAGGCTCCTTGCCGTGCTGTCAGCAGGTCATCCCACTCTACAAGGTTTACCCCTGGCGCTGTTCGATGCTGGGGTTCGTCACACTCGCCGTCTACTTGGTATTGCTCGTTACCGCCTCAATTAGTAATGAGTTCAATTTCTCCGCAATGTACTCACCAACAACAGCTTCCGAACATTTTGTCTCCCACCAATTCAAAGATTGTTGGTGGATTTCTTCCATTAGTTGCTTGTTTTGCAGCAGGTTTTCCAGTATATTTTCAAGCTCTCGCCAATCTGTTATCTGAATAGCAGGAGAACCATCATAAAACCACCGGGAAGGTAAAGCTTCTGTCACAACGATACAACCACATTTGATAGCCTCAAAAAAGCGATATGTCTCAAATGTAGTTCCTCTCGGAACGAGACATATTTTCGTGTTCATCATTCTTTCGGTATAACTTGCAGCTTGACTAGTACTAGCAGCACCAAAAGCCTGAGTTATGGAAGATTCAACTTTAAATTCGTGATGTTTTTCCTTGAATTTATTTACACTCGCTATCATTTGTGTTCGAGAAACGGTTTTTGGAGTTTTTAACCAGTACTGCCAAGACCATACGGGATAGCCTTCGTGTAATGAACTACCAGAAAAAAAGACGTCATAAAGGCGTTCTTCCATATCCTTGATTGGCAGTTCTTCTGAGTTGTAGTACCCCAAAGGAATATCGTAGAGCGGAGTAATTTTGCCTTTACCCGATAGCCAGCTTTTCAACTTGTACAACTGATAATTCATCATAAAAGGTTGGCGTAAAACCCAGTTTCTCAGAAATTGAATTGTCGTCACCAAGTTCCGATAAGAAGGCTTGAGCAAAAGATTGCATCCAAGTATTTGCTGCGTACCATAACACTTGAATATCGCGCCTACCTTGTGAACATACTTTGGTATGCGAGACAACTCGTCTCCCAGCATGACGACAATCACATTTTCCCCATAGGATGGGAGTTGATGCATTTCGGTCATTGTCACGTAAAATGTTAGACCTCTTTTCTCCAAGTGCTTTTCCACAGCTTGGAAAACTTTACCGAAATAAGCTACAAAGCCGCAGTTTGCTGGATTGGGGTCGTATATATCCCAAGGAATTAGCCCCTCTTCTGGTGTGATGTAAATATAGTATTGGTTGCCAATTAACTCGCTGATAGGCATAAAACACTTTGTTAAGTTAATTCATTTGGTTATTTATTGAAGAATAATATTTCGTTGCTGACAAAATTAGGTTTGTGTTTATCCAATTCATAATTGTGAAGATTTGTCAATGGGTGTATTTTACTTTTTTTTTGAGAGCAAGTAGTTAATAATTAAGTCACAAGCATAAATTATAAATACCAGATTGAAGTGTAAGCAATTAAGCTCGACAATTTTTGCAAGAATCTGATGTATAAATATTTTTACCATAACTTATAGCACAGGAGGTTTCATAGTGCAGCAAACTGGAGTCGTTGCGATCGCACGCAATGAAGGAAATCGTCTCAAAGAGTGCTTGCTATCAGTACTGGGCGAAGGGATAACCGTTGTCTACGTAGATTCAGGTTCCACAGATGGTAGTGTGGCGTTAGCTCGCTCGCTTGGCGTTCATGTAGTCGAGCTTGATTTATCAATTCCGTTTACTGCGGCTCGTGCTAGAAATGCCGGTTTTGAACATTTATTACAAGTAAATCCGAATATCGAATTTGTTCAGTTTGTGGATGGAGACTGTCGGGTAGTAGAGGGATGGTTACAACGTGCAGCAAGTGAAATGGTTGCACACCCTGACCTTGTAGTAGTGTGCGGACGGCGGCGGGAAGAATTTCCTCACAACTCGATTTACAATCGTTTGTGCGATATCGAGTGGGATACTCCGGTTGGGGAAGCGAAAGCTTGTGGTGGCGATGCGATGATGCGGGTAAACGCACTTGAACAAGTAGGAGGGTTTAATCCTACTTTAATTGCCGGTGAAGAGCCAGAACTATGTGTGCGATTGCGTCAAGACGGTGGGAAAATATTACGTATAAATGCTGAAATGACATTACACGATGCTCAAATCACCCGCTTCTCTCAGTGGTGGAAGCGATCGCTCCGTGCAGGTCATGCATATGCTGAAGGGTCATGGCTGCACGGTCGCACTCCTGAACGGCATTGGGTCAAAGAAAGCCGCAGTATTTGGTTTTGGGGTTTGCTGTTACCGCTCTTAGCTGTTGTGACTGCACCTTTAACTTTCGGTCTTAGCATTCTGTTACTGTTAATTATTTATACATTATTAGGATATAAAATATATAAAAATACTCAGCAACGCGGTCTGAAATCAGAGGATGCGTCTCTCTACGCTTGGTTTTGCCTTTTAGGTAAATTCCCGCAAGTTCAAGGTCAAATTTTGTTTCATATTTCTCGGTTGCTCAAACGGCAGCGGACTTTGGTTGAATACAAAAGTGCTACTTAATACTAAAGTCTGTTGGTCAAATTCTTAGGAGAAACAGGGCGTTAGTACCGATGTCTAAACAGGGAGAGAAGATTTTTCTTGGGTGGTGAGCGCTTGCGCTCTGATGAAGTTCTGGTTTTATTTGCAACAGGTCTTTTCTAGAGTATCAAGATTATTAACTCAATATTTACCATAAATTTACAAAACTACAAGCAAATCTAAAGACTAACTTCATACAAGTAAATTGATTTTACTTAGGGAAAATATTATTGTTACATGTTGGGATTAACAAAAATTAGTAAAGATACTGATTTCAATACTAAGTAGTTTATAGTTCATAACAATTTTTATGAGTTTCAGGTGCAAAACCTAGATAATTAGTAAATTTTGCCAGACACCTGATTGAGCGTGAGACTGTTGCTGTGCATCTGAGGTGAAAATGAAAATTGCTTATCTAGTAAATCAATATCCCAAGGCTAGTCACAGCTTTATTCGCAGAGAAATATGTGCAATTGAGGATTGTGGTTTGGAAGTAGCACGCTTTTCGATCCGCAAGTGCGAAACTCAATTGGTAGATCCAGAGGACAAAGAGGAATTCCAAAAGACTCAAATAGTTTTGGGTGTAGGTATTCTGGGGTTGTTGTTTAACTTGTTAAGCGTGGCGATCGCTCGACCAATTCCCTGGCTAAAAAGTTTATCGTTAGCTCTTAGGGTTGGTTGGGCTTCTGATCGAGGCGTATCATACCATATTATTTACTTAGCAGAAGCTTGCGTGCTGCTAGGTTGGTTTCGCAAATTGGGGATAACTCACATTCATGCTCACTTTGGAACCAACCCCACCACAGTAGCGATGTTGTGTCATGCCTTAGGTGGACCGCCCTACAGCTTTACGGTTCACGGACCATACGAATTCGATCAACCCGAAAGTTTAGCGCTGAGGGAAAAGATAAATCGAGCTGCATTTGTAGTCACAATCAGCTTGTTCAGCAAAGGTCAGCTTTATCGCTGGTGCGACCACCAGCAGTGGAAAAAAATTCATGTGATTCGTTGTGGTGTAGACAATCATTTTTTCCACCAACTCACAACAAGAATATCATCTCAGCCAAACTTGGTCTGCGTCGGTCGCCTTTGTGAAGAAAAAGGACAACTGTTGCTCCTCCAAGCAGTTAAGCAACTAGCAGAGGAAAATTTGCCGTGTAATTTGACTTTGGTAGGAGATGGGTCTTTAAGAGCGGAAATTGAAAGTTTAATCAAAGACTACAACTTGGAAGCGCAGGTAAAAATTACTGGTTGGGCTAGTGGTGCCCAAGTGCAAAAATATATGATCAATTCCCGTGCTTTGATTCAGCCTAGCTTTGCCGAAGGGCTACCTGTAGTCATTATGGAGGCTTTGGCGTTGTCACGTCCAGTAATTAGCACTTATGTAGCTGGGATTCCCGAACTGGTAAAGCCAGGAATCAACGGTTGGTTGGTTCCATCAGGTTCAGTGGAAGCTTTGACAGCAGCGATGCGTGAAGTGCTGCAACAGCCAACAGAACATCTAGAGGAAATGGGTAAAGCTGGGGCGGCAACCGTGAAAGCACAGCACAATGTGGCTGAAGAAGCAAGCAAATTGGCGAATTTGTTTCGCTCTACCCCAGAAAATTCTCAGCTTGCTGAGAATAACTACCAACTAGGTGAGGTGCAAAAACTAACCAAGACCAAAGTCAACTAGCTGAGTCACTCTTTAAACAAATTATGACAACACTGAAAAAGCGTGCTATCCGTGGTGCAATCTGGACACTTTTTGGTTATGGATCTTCGCAAATACTCCGGTTTGGCAGCAACCTCCTCTTGACTCGTTTGCTAGTACCAGAGTTTTTTGGTTTGATGGCTGTGGTTAATACCCTCAGAGCAGGCATAGATTTATTCTCAGACTTAGGCATTCCTCAAAGTATTGTCAACAATAAACGCGGCGAGGAGCCAGGTTTTCTCAATACAGCTTGGACGCTACAAGCAATTCGCGGCTGGATACTCTGGTTGTTTTTCCTACTGATTTCCTTTCCGGCGGCAAAGTTCTACAATGACCAGCGCTTGTTGTTGTTAATTCCGATTGTGGGACTGACCTCAGTTTTCGATGGCTTTAGTTCCACTACCATACATACTTTGCACCGCCGCATCGACTTGGGTAAGATGACCCGATTCGAGATGACGGTGCAAATCTTAACTCTGTCTACTATGATTCTTGCTGCCTGGTTAAATCGAAGTGTCTGGGCTTTAGCTATTGGTGCAGTCTCCGGCGCAATATACAGAATGGTAGGCAGCCATTGGTTAATACCAGGATATTCCAATCGCTTCGCTTGGGATCGGCAAGCTGTCAACGAGATTCTATCTTTCGGCAAATGGATGTTTATCGCCACAGCCATAACGTTTTTGAATGAGCAAGCCGATCGCCTTATTCTGGCTAAACTACTATCTTTTAAAATTTTAGGGGTTTATACAATAGCTTACTCCCTAGCAGGCATCCCCCGTGAACTAATTAAAACTCTCAGCTATAAAGTTATTTATCCGACTATTTCCAACTCTCTTGACCAGCCTCGGTCAATTTTGCGAGCCAAAATTCTCCGCCAACGTCGGTTAATACTATTGGGATTTGCGGTGGTATTAGCTGGTTTAGTAACTGTTGGCGATTTAGTCATCGCCGTACTTTATGATAAAAGGTATACCGATGCCACCTGGATGATGCCGATTCTATCCTGCGGCGTTTGGTTTTCTGTATTATTTTACACTATCAGCCCCGCTCTGATAGCAATTGGCAAACCCTTATACAACGCCCAAAGTAATTTAGCTGGGTTTGCGGTTATTGGTTTGGGTTTACCTCTGGCATTTTCCCATTTCGGCACAGTCGGCGCAATTATCTTGATCGCACTCAGCGATATGCCTTTGTACATCGTCAACCTTTATGCACTTTGGCGCGAGAAACTCTCCACCCTAACCCAGGATCTTCTGTGTACTGCCTTTTTTATCGCCGTACTCGCTTTACTGCTGTTCATTCGCAATTCCTTAGGCTTTGGGCTGCCGATTAATGCCATTCTTTAGATATTTACCATGCTATATCGGCATGGTAAACAACATAATTATTAAAACAGTTTCTAACCCCTAATTAAACTGCTCGATAATGCCCCCACCTAAGACTTTTTCACCTTCGTACCAGACGGCAGCTTGTCCGGGGGTGATGCTGAACTGGGGTTCGTCAAATACCAACCGGACTCTACAATTTTCTAGGGGAATGACTGTGACGGGTACGGGGTTTGAGCGATAGCGAATTTGCACTTCGGCACGAATTGGGGTTGATGGTTGGGCTATGGAAACCCAGTTTACCCGTTGTACGGTGCATTCTGACTCGGTAGCTAGAGTGCGATCGCCTACTATAACCTTATTATTCATAGCATCCAAACTGATCACATACAGCGGTTCCGCAGCGGCAATACCTAAGCCTTTACGCTGTCCTATGGTGTAATGATGGACACCATCGTGTTGTCCCAGCACTTTGCCGTCAGCATTGACAATATCACCTTTTTTTGGCGCTAAATACTTATCTAGAAATGCTCGCATTGAGCCGTTACTTTCTACCAAGCACAAATCTTGACTTTCTGGCTTGTCAGCGGTTTTCAAGTTATATTCAGCAGCGATGCGACGAGTGTCTGTCTTATGTAATTCTCCTAGGGGAAAGACTGTTGCGGCAAGTAAATCTTGCGACAAATCGTAGAGAAAATAGGATTGGTCTTTATTGCGATCTACAGCACGTAAAAGCTCGTAACGTTTAGTAGCTTCGTTGTAGCTAATTTTGGCATAATGACCCGTAGCGATGCGATCGCATCCCAATTGTTCGCGGGCATATTGTACCATTGGAGCAAACTTTACAGTTTTATTGCACTGGGAACAAGGCAAAGGTGTAATACCGGCACTGTAACCAGATACGAGATAATCGACAATGTTGGTTTGAAAGACTTCGCGAATATCAACAACTTGATGGGGAATACCCAATTGTTCACAGATATAAGCCGCGTCGATCATACCCTCAGAACAGCACTGACCTTTGCCTTTCATTAGCCAAAGAGTCAGACCAACAACTTCATAGCCTTGATTGTGCAGTATAGCAGCAGCAGCGGAACTGTCAACGCCACCAGAAAGACCAACGACGACTTTTTTCATATCCGTAAATCGAGCTTAGGCAACTTATTCTAAGCTAACACTATGTAACTACTACAACGGTTAACTGATTAGTTGCTAAAAAAATTGTCTCTAAATCTTAATTTTACTATGTTAAGTGCATTACCTAATTTACATGAAGGCAGCAGAGACG
>JBPCQW010000421.1:0-3231 GCA_050997715.1 Hassallia sp. | reverse complement strand
GTTTTCTACTTAAACGCAAGGTGATAATATTTATTGATAAATACGTAGTCAGAAAGTCGATTTCTTCAAAAAATCAACTTTCTCCAACATTTTGCTGCTATTGGGTTAAAAGATGTCCTATCTTCTTTTTCTGCTTGCCTCAACGGGTAATAAACCCAACCGAAAATACGTTGGTCAGATCCCCGACAACTTCTGCGAAGTCGGGGATCTAGCAGCGCATAAAAATTAATTTGGCGGAGTACTAATCCCTACTGCCCAATCCCCACCCATTAGATTGTTAATTTTTTTTAAGCAATCTGAGGGACTTGTGTTGACCCTAGATAGATTTATTAAATGAGCCTCTAGAAAGCCTTAAGGAAATATTAGTCTTTCATCAAAGGAAACACTCAGGAAATTTTATTGTGCCATCTAGTCAAAATATTCTCATAAATGTTACAATTATTAATACCGCAAAGATAATATATATGTTGTATAGGCTACCTTTTATCTAACTCTAGACACTTGCAACGAAGGAAAAACAATTGTACCTTCTAGCAGTTAACAACTAAATATGAATATTATTACCAGTCTTGCAGAGGCGTATAAGTTGTAAGTTACAAGATGGATTCTCAAACATACTGAGTAATGCCGGCAAAGATGCATTTATCATTTCACCCTACCGTAAAACCCACCATTACCAAAGAGTAGCGCCATGAAGACCGCTCAGACAGCGACAGACCTAGTGCGGACTTACCTGCGTGAGATTGGCCGCGTGCCACTCTTAAGCCACGAGGAGGAGATATGTTATGGCAAACAGGTGCAACGTGCAACTGCTTTGTACGAGGTAAGGGAGTCGCTTTTGATAAAGTTAGGTCATGAACCGACTTTAGAAGAGTGGGCAACAGCGACAAATTTAGAACCAGGAGAGTTGAACGAAGCGATCGCCATTGGTGAAATAGCCAAGCGCAAAATGGTAGAAGCCAATTTGCGACTAGTCGTATCCGTTGCCAAAAAGTACATTAAGCGCAACGTCGATTTACTCGATTTAATCCAAGAAGGTAGCATTGGGATGCAGCGGGGTGTAGAAAAATTTGACCCCACCAAAGGCTACAGATTTTCGACTTATGCTTATTGGTGGATTCGACAAGCCATCACGCGAGCGATCGCTGAAAAAGCTCGCACCATCCGCCTACCCATCCACATTACCGAAAAACTGAATAAAATTAAAAAAGCACAGCGCCATTTGTCCCAAAGATTAGGACGCGCTCCCTCAGCTGCTGAACTAGCACAAGAATTAGAATTAACCCCCAAGCAAGTCCGAGAGTATCTAGAAAAAGCTCGTCTGCCCCTATCACTCGATTTGCGGCTAGGAGATAATTACGATACTGAACTTGGAGAAATGTTAGAAGATCCAGGACTTACTCCAGAAGATTTCGTCATGCAATCTTCTCTATCTTTTGATTTAGACCGTCTCATGGCAGACCTTACCCCGCAACAGAAAGAAGTTCTCACCCTCCGCTTTGGATTAACCGATGGACAAGCGCTTACTCTTGCCAGAATTGGTGAACTTTTGAACATCAGTCGCGAACGAGTACGGCAAATCGAGCGCGAAGCTCTAACTAAACTTCGCAAATCTAAAGCAAACATGGGTGAATATTTGGCGAGTTAGTTGTTAGTGGGCATTGGGCACTGGGCAATGGGCATTGGGCATTGGTAATAAAAAATGCTTTTCATGCTCCATAGCCACTAACAACTAACCCACGAGGTGAGAAACTACGCTGCTTTTGGTACGGTTACACCGACTCCCAGATGATAAGTAACTTGTTACATTAGTTGACAGGAACAGACAGCAGGCTCCTTAGTCAAATATCATACAAGCTTTTACTATTAAATTTACAAACACCGCACGTAGGTGTGGTAGTAAAGGAGGCAAAACGTGAGTAACCCATCCAATCAAGTCTCAGAATTTTTTAACAGTGAGCCAGAAACTAGCGAAGTGCTGTGGCAGTACGTTAAAGCCTTGAGTCCAGAGACAATTAACCAGTTATCTAAACCCAATTCTCCAGAAGTCTTTCAAGTAATGGAGCGCAATATTGTCGGGCTGTTGGGCAACCTGCCTGCGGAACACTTTGGTGTAACTATTACAACCAGCCGCGAAAGTTTGGGTAGGCTTCTTGCCTCTGCTATGATTAATGGTTATTTCTTGCGTAATGCCGAACAAAGAATGAACTTTGAAATTGCATTAGAGGGAGATGAAATTAACAGCACCGAAAACTACTAAGGTAGGACTTACGCATTGAGAGGAAATACCAAATATGTGGTATGGATTTCAGGCATTAAACCTTGACTTTTCGACCCTTTTTAGGCGATGTCTGACGACAAGCCGCGCAGCGTCTACGCTATTTATCAAAGGAGAATTGATCAAAGCGTGAAACGACGTATTTTAGTTAATGCACAAGATAAGAAATTTGTACAGTGCGTAAGTCCTATAAGTTAGCCCTTTCAAGGTGTGTTATTTTCCAGCTTTTTCTGGTTTAGAATCTTAGCAGTTGAGACATGGGGCTTGTTCTTGAGGTAGGTTCGTTTTGGCAGAGGTTTTTTGGGACCACGCGGATGACGGCGAAAAGCTCTCAGCTTGACTTTACCTGCCAGATGTTGAAGGATTTGCGATAATTCGATGAAGGTCATGTTCTGAAAAACATGCCACTCTTCGGGGGGAATCGCAATCATCATTCCCCTGTAAGTACCCTTAATTTCGTCAGCTAGATAATAGCTGGAAATTTCGGTTTCTATCTTCTCGGTTCCATGAACACTTCTCAAAGCGGCCTTAACCACAGACAGCACGTTGTAGGCTACTATTGCAATGCAGAAGGTAAATAAGGCAGCCTTTGGGTAACCTAATGTATTAATCTCGCAGCACAGATTTTCTGTGAGGACTTGAAACAAGGTTTCGAGCTTCCAACGTTTGCGGTACAGTTGGGCTATCAAAAACGCACCCGCGACTTCAGACGGCAGATTAGTAAGAATAAAAATTTCCCTGTCCCCATCGCGATTAGGTTGCTCCAAGCAGACCTTGACTCGGCGTGCCTTTAACAGTTGACCATCATCCGCACTCAAAATGATGTTTTGCTCAAACACTATACCGCTATCGCTTTGACCTACTAAACGGAAATCATCGGTCGCTTGCCAAGGCATATTTTGATGCTGTCGGATAATAAAGTAGCCTTTTTGAGCAGCTATACCGAATAAGAA
>JBPCQW010000407.1:0-18067 GCA_050997715.1 Hassallia sp. | reverse complement strand
ACAGCGATCGCTCCTCCAATTGCGGCGAAAATTGCCGATACAGTCGCGGTTGCAAACAGCCACCAAGCCGCTGATGCTGCTGCTTTGCGGGTTTCTTCTGCTTGTCGCTGCGCTTGCTGTTTCACTTCTTCCAAGCGTCGCTGCGCTTCTTGTTGAATGCGTTCAGCGCGTTGTAATACTTTGTTACGCGCTCCTTCGATTTGGTCGATAATTCGGTTAGCGTCTTCCTCGGAGATATCATCACGAGAACTCATAACCGCTACCAAGGTTTCGCGGTTGAAAGAAGACAAGCGATCGCGTATGGCTTCAAATCCCGCTTGCGGATCGTCAAACATCTGGCGAACATCGCGCCTGATGCCATCATAATTCAATTCCGGACGTTCCAACGCATTCAGGTAGTTACGAATGCTGCCAAAAACACCATCTACTACACCCTGAATCTGGCGTTGGATACCCCGCACTTGTTCAATAAACTGCTCCTGCACCGATATCATATTATCGGCAATTTGTGCGGCTTCTTCATCGGTAATATCTTCGCGAATTTTCAGCAAAGCGATGATTGTCGAGCGGTCAAAATGGGAAAGACGTTCAGTTATACTTTCCATACCCACTCGCGGATCGTGCAACATTAATTGCAAGTCGCGTTTGATACCTTCTGGATTTAGTTCTTCTTTGCCGGTTCCTCGCAGATACTCTTGCAAATAAGCTTGGAAAGTTTCTACTCTTTGCTGAGTTCTGGTAGCTAGACGACGCGGCGCACGGACAATATCGCGAATTGACGTTTGCACAGAATCAATCACCTGATTGACTTGTTCTTCGCTCAAGTCTTGACGCTGGCTCAGTAATTTCACCAAAGTATCTCTATCAACTTGCGACAACCGCCGACGTAACGCGATCGCTCCCTGTTGGGGATTTTCAAACAATCGATTTAAATCGCGCTGAATACCTTCGGGGTTAAGTTCTTGTTTGCCAGTATTGCGTAAATAATCGGCGATCGCACTCGTCGCTGAGTCGTATTGCTCCTTAGCTTTATCGGCTATAGCTTGTGGTGCATGACGGACACTGCTCCAAGATTGGTCTACAGCATCAATCGCTTGATTAACTTGGTCTTCGCTCAAATCTTGCCGCTGACTCAACAATTGTACCAGCGTATCGCGATCAAAGCGAGACAACCGCGCCCGAATTGAGGAAATCCCTGCTTGGGGATCGTCTAAAAGCGTTTTCAAATCAGCCCGAATCGCATCAGGATTCAGTTCAGCTTTGCCAGTGTTACGCAGATATGACTCTAAATTTAACCACAGCGTTTCTGCTTGATATTTTGCTTGATCTGCCAATCCTTTGGACTCAATCAAAGCTTGATCGCGCTGATTTTCTAACTCGTCGAGAATTCTGTCTGCTTCGTATGGCTGAATATCATTGCGTTGCAGCAATATATCTCGCATTTCCTGACGGTCAAATTGAGACAAACGCCGAGATAAAGTTTCATAATCAGCATCAGAGTCTTCCAGCAGCGGTTTGAAATTTTGCTGAATTGCTTCTGGGGTCAAATCCGATGAAGGTGTAACTAGTAAATAACTTTCAACTCGACGTTGCAAGTCTAGTACTATTTCCCTTTCTTCCGCTGCGGTGACTTCTACCAGCACATCTTGACGGATAAATTCGAGATGATCGACAATCCGTTGAATTTCTGTTTGCGTTAACAGTCCTCTTTGTTGGAGAATATTAGCAAAATCTTGCTTAGAAAGTCGCTCAACCTCCCGCTTTACTGTTCCCGGATCGGCAGCTGGATCGTAGAGTACATGATGAAATTCTTCAGTAATTTTTTCGCGACTTAGTTGCCAAGCATAAGTGCTGTGCAGGTAGTTTTCGACATCAGCACGAATCGGGCTGAAAGGCTGTTTTGGTGTGGGAAGTCCTAATTGGTCGGCTTTTTGGGTTACTTTGTCTTTGGCACTAGAAAGACTACCTAAGATTTTTTCTACATCCAAATCGGACAAATCCGTGCGTCCCATCACTATACCAGTCAGCGCGGTGATTCCCTGTTGCAGAGTTTGCTGAATTAGATTTGGGGCAGCTTCTTGGGTTGCTTTTTGGTCAGAACCCTTAGAATTACGCATTTCCGACATTAACTGATCCACCTTGCGGTTCAGTTCATCTGTCTTGGTTTGTCCTGGCTGCACAGATTTGAGATATTCCATCAGCTCACCCATGCGGTCGGGAGCGGATTTGGTGCTGACAACCTGTTGCCAAACACCATGTAATGTGTCCGCAAGACGGTTCATATCGCGTTTAGAAAGGTCAGTGCGATCGCTCACTAAACTAACGAACTTGTCCCGGTCGATGTTGCGTAAATCTGGACTACCCGCTACTGCTTTCAGTTGCGGATCGTTGATCAATTTTTCAAACTCACCCCGAATCTTCGATAAATCTAATTCAGGGGGACGCACCATTTCTAAATAATCTTCGATATTGTCCCGGATGGTACCTGGGTCAATTGCAGTGCCGATTTCTCGGCGCACAGCGGCTGCTGCGGCTTCTGCGGTGGCGACAACTTGATTATTGATCGCTTTCGCCCCCAATGCGGCTGTAGCCGTCCCCATAATCGCCTGAAAGCCAGATGTTGCTGTATTTACAACTGAGCCAACTAAGGAACCTACCGTAGTTGAACTCACCCACACCAACAGCAAAAAGTACGCACCCCAAATTACCAACCCTAAAATTGCTCCCAATCCCGGACTTAAAACCAAGAGGCTCAATTTTACTGCTAAGAAACTGGCGATTAATAGAGCGATCGTCACGGTGACTAATGTCCAAATCCCCACCGCAGTACCAATTTTGCGAATTGTGCCACCTATAGTATCATGATTTGAGCTAGAATCTGAGTCTGGTTGATGCCCCAGGTAAGTAATACCGGCGGCTACCGAGAGGTTTGTTAAGACTAATTGGATGGCAAAGGCTAAAATTACGCCAGAAATCAAAGCCACAAAAAAGCGCGGTCCTGAAGTCACAACAGATGCCTGTGCTGGCGTAATTGTTGAGGGGTCTACTAGAACCTGTGCTGCCCAAAAGAGCGGCTTAAACAATCCCAGCATTATTTCTGTACTCTGAAACATGATATTTCCTTCTTAATCGTTTAATTCACTAGAAATTTATAGATTACGTGAGAATAAATTTAACATCTGTTGCAATACTCAACTAGTGTAAATCTCAGAATCGTGGAATATAGGCGTTAACAGCATCTCTCTCAGGTTTGAATCTTCTCTACAGCGCTGGATAGAATTTTGAGAGTTGATGAATGCAGATGGCGATCGCTCACGAATAATCTGCATTTATTTTGACACCAGATAACTTCATTAGTCTTACTCAGAAATATAATTCCATTATTTAATTTTTGATGACATATTAACAGCGAATATATTGAATTAAATCTGGGCTTGTTATGCGTTCGTAACATTTATTTACAATTTTCGATTTTATCACCCTCTGAAGGTGGATTTATTCGTGCAAAACAATATTCAGACATTGTGCCCATAGACAGAAAGCATATTACTTATATCTAGCTACATTAAAGTTAACAAGCAAAAAGTTCAGGACAAAAAAATGCAATCTCGCCCTTCTACAGATTTACCACCAATTGCGACTGAATATAACGGCAAAGACCGCAATGCCTTCTTATTTGGCTTTAATCCTCAAGCTGAATTGTGGAACGGTCGTTTTGCGATGATTGGTTTTCTTGCTTATTTACTTTGGGATGTAGCTGGATATAGCGTCGTTCGTGACGTGCTGCATTTAATTGGTTACTAAAAATTAAATATCTGAAAATACACAAAAAACTACTTTAATTAGGAGAAAAACAATGCAAAATCGTCCTTCCACCGACTTACCACCAGTTGCTACCGCTTACAACGGTGCAGACAGAAACGCATTTCTTTTTGGCTTCAATCCTCAAGCCGAATTATGGAATGGTCGCTTGGCAATGATTGGCTTTGTTGCCTATTTAGCTTGGGATTTAGCAGGGTATAGCGTCGTTCGTGATGTGTTACACATCGTTGGTTACTAAAAATTAGAAAAATCAAAAACTACTTTATTTAGGAGAAAAACAATGCAAAATCGTCCTACTACCGATTTACCACCAGTTTCTAAAGCTTACAACGGTGCAGACAGAAACGCATTTATCTTTGGCTTCAATCCTCAAGCCGAATTATGGAATGGTCGCTTGGCAATGATTGGTTTTGTTGCATATTTAGCTTGGGATTTAGCAGGATACAGCGTCGTTCGTGACGTACTCCACATCATCGGTTATTAATTATAACTTGGTAAGGGCAGGAAAACCCCGCCCTTATTTCATAGTGGGTTTTCACACATATTGTAGAGACGTTCCGGTGGAACGTCTCTACGACCGTTTAGGTATTGTTATTAGTATTAATAAGTAAAGGACATAAACATAATATAACTCCCGTACAGACGTTCCGGCGGAACGTCTCTACCTAACTCTTCCCACTTTTGGCAAGCGAAGCCAAAAACGTGAACCACCTTCCGGACGAGGTGAATAACCAATCTCCCCTCCCCAGCGTTCAACAGTAATGCGACAAAAATAAAGTCCCAAACCGACTCTACCGGATCTACCTCTTCCTTGAGAAAACTTTTGGAATAGATTTTGTGCCATTTCCGGTGCTACACCACAACCCTCATCATTGACAGTTACTAAAACATATTCCCCATCTTGTTGCAAACCAACTGTAACAACAGACCCCGTAGGACTGTGACGTAAAGCATTTTCTGTCAGATTTGAAATTACTCTATCCAAACGCGATTTATCACCAACCACTTTCCAGTGTGCTGTCAAGTCAACATTGTCAGCAAGCTGTAACTGCATTTTGTTCAGCGTAAAAGTTGGGGTTAAAATTTCGATCACTTCTTGTGTAGAAATCAAAGCATCTGGTGCTTTATCAACATCAACCGTGAAAGCTTCCAGTGATTGTACTTCTGCCGAAAATGCATCTAATATTTCCCTAATCAGCATTTCTTGCTTGATAGATTGTTTTCGACCAATTTGTAAACGTTCTTTGCCCTTTGGTGTTAAGTTTTCAAATTCTAGCAATGCTAAACAACAATTAATTCCGCTTAATTGACCTGCTATATCATGTATAATACAGTGAATTAAAACTTCTTTTTTTTGATTTTCTTTTAATAATTGTTGATAAGTTAACTTATTTTCTCTAGCTTTCTGGATAAGAGATTGCATCTCTTCATATTCAGCATCTGACGATTCGATTAATAAAATTTTTTGGTTATTTACACGAATTGCTGACGCTTCAAAGTAGTATTCTTTACCAGTTAAATCTGTCTGAGTCCATAAACCTGATTTTATTTTATGTTCTGCATTGCTTTGCCAGAATTCTTCCGCATCAATCAAAAAGTTTTCTAAAAAGGGAAATACTTCTTCAGGGATTAATATTTGCATCCCCGATTTCATCTGGGGGTGACAAAGGCACTCCAACCAATTTGGTATAGTCCCAGTGATTTTAAAAGAGCCTAGATTAAGTCTTTCTAATACTAAAATATTCAAGGCTGCGAAAACATCTGCTGTAATAGACTCGCTCATAATTTTAACTAGAGAAAATAACTTAAGTTATTTAATTCGTATACACTAAATATTTAAAATGTATTGATTCGCTTCGCTTTAGTCTTGGCTGTAACTTACTGATTGAAAACTTTTAATAATTTTTCTTGAAATAGGCTGGAATCATTTGCTTGTTGTTGAATAACTGAAAGTTGTAGTTCATCCTTTGTAGCATCTAAAAGCAACACCCAATCTCCTTGCTCTGTCGGGAAAATATGGACATCTGCACAAATCCCATATTCGGTTTTCATCCGAGGTAAAAATAAGGGAAAATCATCTAATGGCAGCAACCCTTCGAGAAAAAAAATTTGCTCTCCAATATTTGCCCCTTTTTGTAGATTAGTAACTCCGTATGCAGTCAACTTGCCACCCCAAGCTGACAAACAACCATCTTTGCTGACTAAAAGATAAGCCAAAGAAAGTTGTTCTAGCATAAAAGTAAGAACATAAGCAACAACAGCAGCAGGGACATCTCGCATCTATACCTCCAATATTTGATTAGCAAGTGTTTGAAAAATTTCTTCTACACCCAGCCCAGTTTTAGCACTGGTTTTAATTACAGTCCAACCACGCTGTATAATTGCATCGATTTCTGCTGTTTCAATTTCCCATTCATCTAGCAGGTCTGATTTGTTAAGTACAATAATAAAGGGAACTTGTCCAATCGTTTCTTCTACTTTTGTTTGCAGATTAAAGGCTTTTTCAAGAGTGTTGTGTCGAGTTCCATCTACTACCAATAAATAGCCAGATGAACCTCGTAAATAAGACAGCCGCACTTTTTGAAATTCGTCTTCCCCATAAAGATCCCAAAGAATAAAATTTAACTCTTTATCTTGAATATTTACTGTCTTTTTATCAATTTTTACACCCACAGTAGTTTGATAAGTTTCCGAAAATATACTATAAACAAATTTTGCCACTAAACTTGTTTTACCTGTAGCAAAAGCACCTACCATGCATATTTTTTTTTGAAGCATAAAAAATTATCACTGATGTAGGCTTTTCAGACAAAAAAGAATTCATGAGTCAGAATATAACTAGGTACCGTTTTTACCTTAAACCCTTTATTCATCCTCCATTAGCTACAAATTCTACTGAATTCTGGCTCCTGACTCCTGAATTATTTCTTGATAAAAATACCTTGAAAGATACCCGATAATTATATTTTTTTTCTTCGTTTATCGATTTGTTGTCTAACGACTCGTTAAAACCGACTGCTAACGTTTGAAATTTGCTGGCATTAATTCCGGAAGCGGTTATATAAGATAATATTTTGTTAGCACGGGCTTGACTAATTGTCATCTTTTTTTGTTGTGTTATAACTGCATTTTCATGTCCGATTATTTGAATACGGACATCTTGACGCAGATATTTTGCCGTATTTAGTAGGTTTTGTATTTTTAGTATTAGATTCTGCATTTTCTTGTCTTCACCAGGTAAAAGCTCTGTTGTATTTTCTAAAAAAAAGAGCATATCTTCTTCTATTTGCTTTTGATATGACTTGAGCTTTTTGAATTCAGGCTCTAGAAGATTATTATCTTCAAATTGAGTGACTCCAGGAATAAAATGCCATAATTTTTGTGCTGACAAAACCCATTCACGAGGAGCAGAACCTGTTGCATGAAGAATGCCGTTTTCGTTAACATTTAATGATACAGTTTCTGGAGGTTGAAGTAATTTTGTGGCTCTTGTTGCTATAAATTGTGGTTGTAAAGATATGTAAGGCTCCCAGTTACTGATGACTTGTTTGGGAGGTATGTTTGCTTGTTCCATTAGCGCTTTTGGATCTACTGCTAACGGATCACGCATTCCGGAAAGGAAATATTTACCGTATCCCGAACTTGCTTTGGTGACTACAATTCCTGGCTGAGAGTTAAGTTTGTCTAGATAAGCATTCCAGCGAAGTTGGTCTCTGATCACAAAAAAGCTGTAAATTCCGCAGGCGATCGCTATTGTCCCTAAAAATGTCCACGCATAAGTATAATTCTGTTTGGGTGGCAATTTATATTGAATTTCTAAGCAATTTTATAAATAAGGCTTACTTGCTGAAAATGGCTCTGTTTCTCCTTGAAATTCGGCAAATTCTTTGTTTAACTTCAGGTGAATTCTTTCTATTGCTTCTTGAAAAACTAATTTTAATTCTTGACGCGCTTTTCCTCGAATAATTCCTGCTAATATCGCTTGAGGTCCCTCTTCAATCCAAATAGTCAATTCTCCAAATCTCAAACTTTGCAATGATTCGTTTTTTTGCACACTGAAAGAGTCTTTAACAAAATCCCGGATAGCGGTCAACATTGCGGAAACCAAATCCGGATCTTGAGCGGCTACTTGCGGTGCTAAAATATGTTGCAGTAACAATCCCGTTTTTTTATGAATTAAAAAAACCTGCTCCACACGATAAACCATAGTGCGAAGCAGCACAATTTCTGCAAACGATTTTCCTGTACGTTGTGCTTCTAATCGCCACTTTAGGCTTTGTGGTGATAAGCTATGTTCCAAAGTTTGATTTAAAGATTCAACCATCTGGTCAAGAGCTGCGGACACAGCCTTGCGGGTAGCAGGTCCGATGAGGGGAAAAATTGTTTCTGAAAGAATATTTAAATCTTTTTTAACAGAGTATTGAATCGCATCTTCGATGGTCGGTACTATTGCTTCACTGAGATTTTTATCTTGCATTGATCGCAAAATAATCGCTTCTGGAAGCAACCGACTGATATCTTCGGCTTGAACTTGAACGTCGTCTAATTTTTTATATAATTTGTTAACTTTAGTCGGCTCAAGACCAAGAAGCAAACTGCGAAGTTCACTTAGTTCATCGCTGGTGACATTGTTTGGGGATTCTGTCGCTATTTCATTTGTGGAATAGTCACTCATTGCCAATATCCCCTAATTTATAATTGATAATAAGTTGTATTATGTCGTCACTGACAAGGGGAAAAGCAAGTAAAAAAGAAAAAATAATTTTTTTTAACTTTTATCTTGTTCATTTCGTGTCTATTGTTGGTTTAGTCGAATCGCTAATTCTGTAAATAACTGTGCCAAGGTAGAACGGTCTGTTTTGTCTGTACGAAGTTCTTGAGTATCCCGTTCTAAAGCCGCTAATATTTCTTCATATTTTTGGCGGATATCATCGTGTAAATTTTTCGATTGGTTGAGAATCTGCTCTCGCATCTCGCGCTGATTATTGATAGTTTTTTCTTCAAATTGAGCAAGTTTGTTTTCTAATGAGATAGTTATATTTTTATGTTGTTCGGTAAGTGCTTTCAATGCTTGACCACGTTCTCCTTGTTCGTTATTTACTTGCTTGGCTAATGAGTCAATCTCTGTTTTAAAATAGGTTTCTAACGAATCTAAACGTTTTCTATTTTCATCTCGTAAGTTAGTACACTCTTTAATAAGACGTTCTTCTAAGCGGGCAAATTTTCTTTCAACTTCCCGCATTTGATTACCGAAAAGAATATCTCTAACTTTATCTAAGTTATTAATTTCGCTTAAATTATTAAATTGAGATTTGTTAATATCTGGGATTGACAACTTTTGCGTTGATTCGGAATTGTTATGAGCGATGTATTCTTCGTGCGAGTTCATACCTTTAAGCCTTTTATCTATTTTGGGTTTTTAATTTATTTTTATTGTAGTGTTTTAGCACACATCAAGCTAAGATGTTTATCAAATTTAGATTATGAGTAACATATAATTATATTAATTATAAGTAAAATTAGTTAAATAAATAGGTGATAGCATCCCCCAAAATAGATAAATACATCTATCTTGACGTTAAAATAGTTAAGGGAAATATAATTTTTGTAAATGTATTTTTAATCAAAAAGTTTTGTTAAGTCTTTTTTCAGCTTGTTAACAAAAAAAACCACCATTAACCAATTCTGTATCTGTGCGACTTTTCATATCCCCAGCACCGGATGCATTCGGTGGCAAGGAGGGATGATTTCGCACGAGCATTTACCGAAACGGTATGATGATTATAGGTCAATAGGGTTCAGTTAAGATTTAAAGTCATGTAAATTAGGCATTGTTCCCAAGAATGGAAATTGTAGCGATCGCATCCAAAAAATAAAATATCAATCTTGCTTAACTCACATCTTGCACCAAAGTGTCAACACCCTATAAGGGTGTCGCGTTGTGCGTTACGGTAAATCAAGGGTTTTAGAACTTGCGTCGGCAGGTTTTGCCCGTATAGTCGTACCCTAGAAGGGTAGGTGCAAGATATAAGTTAACCGATTAGCTGCGATACCCTACCAATATTTTATCAAGGTAAATCTTTACTTGTTCTGCCAAAATCTGAACATGGGGTAAAGCAATCATTGTTTGATGATCTCCAGGAACAGAGATAACCTCTACTGTTTGGGTAGAAAGTTTCTGCCAACCCTGTGCCGAATCAGTGTTTTGATTATTCTCAGTGCAGAAAAGAGTAATACGCTGGGGATAAATTTGTGGTTGATAATTCCTAATAGCTTGGTTATCACTTCTACAAACTTGTAGGTAATAACCTATCTGTTCAAGTTTGACATCTGGAGAAGTCAAATTAGCCGCTTTCATTTGGTGCAAAATATAGGATAGTTGCTTTTCTGGTTGTATCTGCTTGATTTCTGATGATAGCAACAGTTCTTTACCAAAAGATTGAGCTGTAACTGTAGCAAGTTCAACTAATAATGTGGTATCGTCTACGTCTTGATAATTAGTAGATATATTATCCGCAATTGGAGCTTTGCTATCGAATAAAGCCAACAACGCTACTTGTTCACCTTGGCTTTGTAACTGATTGGCAATTTCAAAAGCGACAACTCCCCCCATTGACCAACCACCTAAAAAGTATGGTCCTTTCGGTTGCACTGCACGCATGGAGGAAATGTAGTGAGTTGCCATGTCTGCAATTTCCGAATAAGGCTGAAAGGGTTTTTCAAACAATGTGCTGGTTTCTTGCAGTCCATAAAAAGGTTGGTCACAACCCAGGTAACGTGCTAAATGATAGTAACAGAGAACATTACCACCATAGGGACGTATGCAGAAGAAAGGTGGTTTTGTACCTTTTGGTTGAATTTCTATCACACCAGAAGGGTATACAGATTTAGTTGATTGAGAAATAATACCGGCTAAATGTTCAATTGTTCCCGCTTGAAAGAGTGAGGATAGGGGAATATCTTGCTGAAACTGTTGCTGAAGACGTGCTATTAGTCTTACTGATAGCAAAGAGTGACCACCCAAGTCAAAAAAGTTATTTGTGACTCCAATGGGTTTGATATTTAAAATATCTTCCCAAATTTGCGCTATTTGCAGTTCTAAGTCATTGCGTGGTGCAATAAATGCTGTTTCTAATTCAGAGTCACTATCAATAGGTGCAGGTAATTCATATCGATTAACTTTTCCATTGGGTGTGAGTGGTAAAGCTTTTAGTAGTATCAAAGCAGCAGGAATCATGTACTCAGGTAACTTATTTCGCAGAAAATCGCGCAACTCGGTAATAAATTGGGAATGAGATGCGATCGCTTCAAAGGCTACTATATAAGCTGCTAAATATTTATTCCCCGGTTCATCCTCACGATCAATCACCACAGCCTGTTGTACCTCTGGATGTTGGCACAACACAGCTTCAATTTCCCCAGGTTCTATCCGAAAACCCCGAATCTTAACTTGGTTATCGATGCGTCCTAAAAACTGAATACTACCATCGCTTCGCCAACGTGCCAAGTCTCCTGTTTGATAAAGTCTTGCTCCTGCTTGACTGTTAAAAGGATTGGGGATAAATTTTTGGGCTGTTAACTCTGGTTGGTGGAGATAGTTACGCGCTAACCCTTGACCACCAATATACACCTCTCCCGGTACGTACATAGGAACAGGTTGTAAGTCTTCATCCAACAGATATATTTGGGTGTTAGCTAGAGGATAACCCAAGGGAACAGTACCTTGAGGTCTTTGTTGCGAAATTGTCGGATTTTCAATCTTGAATGTAGTCACCCCTATAGTGGCTTCCGTTGGACCGTAATGGTTGAAAATTACACAATTAGGAGCAATTTTCTGAATTTTATTAATTAGCTCCCAACCAACAGCTTCACCACCGAGAATCAATCTTTGCCGTGGCAAAATAGCTTTTGGATCAGAAGCAGTAAGTAAGGCTTCTAAGTGAGAAGGAACTATTTTTAAACAGTCTATGGGATGGTTGCGACAGTAAGCAACTAGTGCCTCTGGATTAGTCGCACGTTCGGAAGATATAATGTGCAGACACCCACCAGTACAGAGAGATGGAAAGATAACTGTATTACCCAAATCGGCAGCTAAAGTGGAAACAGTGGCAAAGTTAGCAGGTGATGGTAGTTCTAATTCAATAAGAATCGCATTGACATAATTAACTAGAGAAGAATGTTCAATGCTCACCCCTTTAGGATTTCCTGTTGACCCAGATGTGTAAATTGTATAAACCAAGTTAGCACCAGTTACCCCACTATCAAGGTTGCTTGCTGATTCATTCTTTGGGACAACATCCAAATATACACATTTTAAATTCAGGTCTTGCAGTTTTTCTTTTAAATGTGTTTGGGTGATTAGTACTGAAACCTGAGCATCCTGTAAACGAAAGTTTATAGCCTCTTTGGGTAAAGCAGGGTCAATAGATAGATATGCTCCACCTGCTTTGAGAATGCCCAAAATCCCGACAATCATATCTAGAGAACGTTCTACGACAATACCAACTAGTGACTCTGACTTGACTCCTAATGTTTGTAGATAATAAGCAAGTTGGTTAGCGCGTTGGTTTAGTTCTGTATAGGTTAATTGCTGTTCTTCATAGACGACAGCGATATTGTTTGGGGTGCGGGTTACTTGTTTTTCAAATAGCTGGTGAATACATTTATCTTGGGGGATATCAACCTGTGTATTATTAAAGATTAGTAGTTTTTGGCGATCGCTCACGCTCAAAATTTCTAACTGATTAATCGTTGCCGAAGGACAAGCGATCGCACTTTCTATCAACGTCTGCAAATGTCTTGCTAAACGCTGAATATCCTCTGCACAAAATCGGTTATTGTCATAGTGAAGTTTGGCAACTACAAACTCTGTGCGAACACATTCAAGTTTTAATTTAAATGGTTCAATGCAACTGTAATTATTATAAATGGAAAATGATACTTCTCTTGCCGAATAAGTTGCAGATTGCTGTTGGAAATCAAAACTAAATGGCAAGAAATATGAATTAAATTCATTGCTTGTAAATTTAGCAAATTGTTCCGATGTGAAATACTCTTCCCATTTATAAATATTTTTTAAATTTGAATATAGTATCTGAATAAATTCACTGAATTGATAGTTTTTTTGTAATTGACAATGTAGTGGTAAATATTTAGCAAATAAACCATAAGTAGTTTGCAATTCTTCATACTTCCGTCCATCACAACCTACACCGATAACTATATCTGGTTGGTGAATAAATCGCCATAGTATAACATACCAGCACGCCATAAATAAGGTAGAAATATCTGTATCATACTGCTGTGCAATTACCTCAATTTTATCCAGCAGGTGTGGTGGTATCTGAAACTCAACTGTATGAAAATTAAATTTCTTTACTGCTTGAGAAGATTTGACTTCAAAAGGCAGTTTCAATGTATCAATTAGAGATAAATTCTGATGCCAATACTCTTGACCGGATGCAGCCTCTTCATCTTCTAGTAGTTGATTTTGCCATTCAGAAAACTGAATATATTGTATAACTTCCTCTTCAGTTAGTTCATTTGCATAATCATAAAAATAGCTAATTTCCTCAACCAAATTATTTAAAGTCCAACTATCAGCACAAATTGATGGCATTGTCACAATTAAAATATATTTTTGTGCTGATAGCTTAAGCACCAAGCAACGTAAATTTAAACCCGTTTCTAAATCGAAGGGTATAAGTTTCTCTTGCTGCAATAAAACATCTATTTGACTTAATTGCTGTTGTGCTTCCCAACCTGACAAATTAATTTGTTTACATAAAAGTGGGCTACTTGCTTTGATAACTTGGATAGGAGTTGTAATACTTTGTGGACGTAAAAATGCTGTACGCAGGATTTCATGTCGGTTGATAACTTGTTGTAAAGCTGCTTGCAAAGCTTCAATTTTCAGGTTTCCTTCTAGAAGAATAGCACCTTGCACACAGTAAACTGGGTTATCTTGTTGTAACAACCATAGACGCTTTTGTTGAGGTGAAAGCCGAAATCCTTCGATTACTTGATGTTCTAATTTTATTGGTGACATTTTATAATTTTTATCCTATGTTTTCTTGGCTTACCATTTCCCCTAAAGCCACTACAATCTTGCGTGAACCAATATAGGGGTTGCGTCCGTGTGCTGTCAGCATGTTATCTAACATTAAAATATCACCTTTTTGCCACGGGAAGCTAATAGTAGCTTGTTGATAAATAGCAGAAATTTTATCTATAACTGAATCTGGAATTGGAGTGCGATGGTCGCTTCGCGAACCGCCGGAGGCATCGCCATAATAAACGTGACGTGGTAAATTATCTAAACCAAACAATGACAACAACGATTCACGCATTTCTGGTTCCATACAATAAATATGGTGTAACTGCAACTGATTAAAAAACACCATTTCTCCACTCTTGGGATGTTTCGCTACTGCTGGACGCAACTCACGAGTTTGCAAAACATCGCTATTTTTCCATTCAAAATTAATTCTATGTTTGCGACAATAATCTTCTACAACTGTTTTATCTTTAGTGTGAAAAAAATCTTGCCAACTTACATCTATACCTGGTGTGTAGTTACGGACATACATTAATTGCTTTTGTGTAAATTGCTCGATTAATTCTGGTTCAAGCAGCTGATAAATTTTGCGACAATCAACAATTGGTGTTTCTCCCCTCACTTCAGCAGGTTGCACACAGAAGAACCAAATTTTCATTGGGTAACAGTGCAGATGCGAGCTTTCATTGTGGAATAAAATTGTTTTGTCGGCAGGATAAGGTGTAGAGCCGTAGACTTTGCCACCCATTTCTTCACGAGGTAAATCACCATACTCAGCAAATAAATTCGGACAAATTGCCTGAGCGAATTGTTCAAAATCTGTGACTGAGTTTACCTTAAAACCTCGAAATAAAATTGCACCATGCTCTAATAATTTACTTTCGATAAACTCCCGACTGCTTTTTGCCCAATCTATTAACTCGATATCGTCGGTAACAGGTTTGATTACTAAAGGTAATGTCTGTTCGGGCTGTAAATATTCTGTCTTGATTAATTTTTTTTCTGACAAACGTATCGCTTTAGGTTTAATAGATTTAAACTTGCTAAAATTGCTTTTTTCTCGCTTATTTTCTTGCAAAGCTTGTTGCTGCTTTTCATCTGTCGTCAACATTTCTAAGGTATTTAAACGAGCATCGGGTTGCTTAACAATACTGTCCAATAAAGTTTCAAAATGATTTGACATTTTAGTTATGGTGGCAGCATCAAATACATCAGCATTATATTTCCAACTACCGACAATTTGATGTTCTGCTTCCGCAATGAACACAGCTAAATCAAATTTTGCTGTTTCGTTCTCAATTTCCCACGGACTTAAGGTTAACCCACTAACTTCTAAAGTCGGCATGGGTGCATTTTGCATGACGAACAACACTTGAAATAATGGTGTTTGACTCAAACTCCGTTCTGGTCGCAGTTCTGCTACTAGTTTCTCGAAAGGTAAGTCTTGGTGAGCGTAAGCACTTAAAGCTACCTCACGCACTCGTTGGAGTAATTCTCGGAAGGTAGGATTACCAGATAGGTCAGTTCGTAAAACCAAAAGGTTAACAAAGAAGCCAATCAAACCTTCAGTTTCTACCCGGTTGCGATTAGCAACATCAGTGCCAACCACAATATCAGTAGCTCCTGTGTAACGATGTAACAATGTTTGAAAAGCAGCAAATAAAGTCATAAATAAGGTTGCAACCTCTTGCCGACTAAATTGCTGGAGCGATCGCGATCGCTCTTGAGATAGTTTAAAGTTGACGGTAGCTGCTGGGGATTGAACGCTCTTGCCTGCGGGTCGTGGATAGTCAGTAGGCAATTTTAACACAGGAAGATTACTACCTAGCTGCTGTTTCCAATAACCCAGCTGCTTTTGCAGTACCTTTCCCTGTAACCATTTTCGCTGCCAAACTGCAAAGTCTGCATACTGGATAGGCAGTTGTGGCAAAGGTGAGGGTTGACCAGCACAGAAAGCTTTGTAAAGCGTTGTTAATTCGCGCACAAGTACACCCATTGACCAAGCATCGGAGATGATATGGTGCATAATCATCTGTAGTGCATATTCTGAATCCCCTAGTTGCACTAAATTGACTCGCAGCAATAAATCTCTTTCCAAGTCAAAAGGATGTTGAGCTTCGTCTACAAAGAACTTGGAGAGTTGAGAATGTGGATTGGCAAGGTTAGTAAAATCAACAATGGATAATTGAAAATCTCGTGTGGGATGAATTACTTGAATAGGTTCTGCATCGACAGCACTAAATGTAGTGCGTAAAATCTCGTGTCGTCGGATAATTTCTTGGAAGCTCTGTTCTAGGGCAGCTAAATTCAATTCTCCCTTGAGTAATAGCGCATCAGAGTCGTTATAAGCAACGTTAGCTGTATCTAACTGATTCAAGAACCACAATCGCTGTTGAGCATAGGATACAGGAAGATTACCCGTCCGGTCAACTTGTTGCAGAGGTATTTCTTCCAATTCTTGATCAGCTAATTTTGCCTTGTGAATGTATTCTGCTAACCCGGCAACTGTGGGAAACTCAAATAGACAACGTAAAGGTATTTCTTGATTAAAAGTTTCACGCAACCGAGAAATCACCTGCGTTGCAAGTAGAGAATGTCCACCCAATTCAAAGAAATTATCCTCATGATCAATATGATCAACATTTAATACTTGAGTATAAATAGTAGCGATAACTTGCTCTAGGGGATTACGTGGTGCATTAGTATAAACAGATTTTTGGGGGTGGGATTGGGTTACAGATAAATATTGGGGAATTTCATCGCTGGGAATACTTTCCCAGAGCATTTTGACGTTAATCGACGGCTGTTGCAAGATTGTTTGCATAATAGTCTGGAAATGTTTGAGGATTTTGTTGACGGTAACTTGATCAAAGCGACGCTGATCATAAACCAAATGTAAGATTAATTCTTGTTCAGCACTGACTAGCAGCGTTAGGGGATATTTAGTACGTGCGCCTTGAGAATTAGTATGGTGAATATCAATATTTAAATCAGAAAATTGGTCGGCAGATAAATCGGTCGGATAGTTCTGGAATACTAAAATACTTTCATAGAGAGCAGCCCCTCCCTTCAATTCACTCCATTGATGAATTTGTCCACTAGGTGTATATTCATACTGCCGCAATTCAAAGTTATGGGCTTGGAGGTCTTTTAACCAATCTAGAATTGATGTATCTGCTGGCACTTGAACCCGCAAGGGCAAAGTGTTGATAAATAATCCGATCATCAATTCTACACCCACCAGGTCTGGTGGACGACCAGAAACTGTGATGCCAAATACTACATCTGCTTCAGCAGTGTAGCGACTAAGCAGCAGTGCCCATGCTGCCTGAACCAAAGCATTGAGAGTCAGGCGATTTGTCTTTGCCCAATCTCGCAACTTTTGTAGTGTTTCTGCATCCAGGCTGACTGTGTATTCTCGATAGACTTCCGCAGAATCAGCAAAGCCATTTACCACTACTTTACCCAAGGGGGTAGGTTGAGTAAAACCTTGCAGATTCTTGCGCCAAAACTGTTCAGCTTGGGAAATATCTTGCTGTTTGAGCCAGGTAATGTAATCTCGATATGGGCGGGACGCTTCTAGGTATAAATCTTGCCCTTTGCTAAACGCTTGGTAAAAGCTGAGTAATTCTTGAAAAATTATTGGTTGACACCAACCATCCATCAAAATATGGTGTAGAGTCCACACGACTTCGTAGCGTTCATCATCCATTCGGAGCAACGTGAGACGCATTAGTGGTGGTTTGGATAGTTGGAAACCTTGGGTGCGATCGCTTACCATAAAATCTATCAATCGCCGTTGCTGTTCTTGGGGGTCTAAACCGCGCCAGTCTTGTTGGGCAATAGATACAGCAATCTCTCGCAACACCACCATCAAAGGTTCTGCTTGCTCTTTCCAAACAAACCCAGTTCTTAAAATAGAATGACGTTCGACAATTCTTTGCCAAGTTTGCTCAAACGCCTTAATATCCAAATAGCCATGCCATGCCCAGGTCGATTGTTCAATATGTATCTCTGAGCCAACACTTAAGAGAGTCTCGAACAGCATACCTGGTTGTGAACCCGAAAGCGGGTAAATTCCTTCTATATTTTTCTTGCTCATATCATGTTTGGTAAATTAGTTACTATTGCCCTATGTGTGCAAAAAGTTTAAAACGCTCTATCCCCCTGCTCCCTGCCCCCTGCTCC
>JBPCQW010000238.1:0-9805 GCA_050997715.1 Hassallia sp. | reverse complement strand
GGGAACATTGGGAACATCGTAATTATCACCACGCATTCTGATTTTTCTGTATTTGGATTGAATCTTAAAAGTACCTGTGCGAGTAGGGGTAGATTTTTTGCCTGTGGAAATAGCAACAGCATACATCGGTGTTGCCCCTTCCCAAGCTGTTAAACGTTGCTTTGAGAGATTAATTTGAATCCAGCGCTGATTAGATTGTTGTAGCGTTTGGATTTGTTCAGCAATTATTTGGCTTTTTGGTTTTGCCCACACTTCACCTGCTTCAACATTAATAAAAGCCAAAGTCAATGCAGTACCAGTAATAAATACTTTTAAGGAACGCAACCAATTAGAAGAAATCAGACTTTTCATAGTAAATATACTCAAATTAAGTATTTTCACCTCATGTCATGCACCACCCTCAAGCGAATACAATTCGCTGAATACAAAATATAATTTAAAGGAATTTTTTAGTTTTTAACTTAAATTCCTCAGGATTGCTGCAAGCATGAGTTTGATATAATTTAATCGTAAAACAAGTCTTTTAATTAGTCACTATTTTAAAGTGAGATTAGGGCTATTTACTAATTTTCATCTAATGGGAAGGTAATGTAAACGCTGTTCCTTCTCCTAACTTAGAGTGGCAAGTTAAGCTTCCGCCGTGCTTATCTACTACAATAGAATAGGCGATCGCTAACCCTAAACCGGTTCCATTTCCTACAGGTTTAGTGGTAAAAAATTGATCAAATATTTTCTGTCTTACATCCTCAGATATTCCTACTCCATTATCGACAATCCGAATTAAGACACTCTTTTCGTCTGGTGTAAGTTCTGTAGTAATTTTAATTTGTCCTTTTTCATTAACAAATGACTCTTGTATTGCATCGATAGCATTTGTTAAGATATTCATAAAAACTTGATTAATTTGCCCTGCACAACATTTAACTAAAGGCAAATTACCGTATTCTTTAACTATTTCGATTTCTGGATGGTTTTGAGTTTGTTGGAGACGACTACCGAGAATCATCAGGGTGCTATCAATGCCATCATGCAAGTTCACTGATTTGCATTCAGCTTCATCTAAGCGAGAAAATATGCGTAGCGATCGCACAATTTGTTGAATCCGCTCAGTCCCTACTGTCATTGATGATAACAGCTTGCAAAGGTCTTGTTTAATAAAGTCTAGCTCGATTGCTTTTGAGTAACTTTCAATTTCGGGGATAGAATTATAAGTATAAGTTTCATACAGATGCAGCAATTTTAACAATTGTTGAATATATTGTTCCGCATAGTGTAGGTTGCCTTCAATAAAATTGACGGGGTTGTTAATTTCGTGAGCTACAGATACACTAAAATTAGAGTAATGTAAAAAATCAAGTAATACTTTAATATTTGTGGGAATATCATCAACAATTAATATAGTATCTTGTTGAGTAGTGAGCATAAAGATTCCCTAAATAAAAGGTTTAATTAAAGTAGCGATCGCTTCATCGTCAAATTCATCCGCTAACTTTAATATAGAGTTAGCAAAAGCTGTATATTTAGAGTCTAGCTGCTTAATTCGGTTAGCTTCCTCTGTAATTCGCAAAACATAACCACCTTTAGCAGCTTGATACAAATCGGTAAGTTCTTGGCTTGGAGGAATAACCATTTCATCCACCTTAGAAAAAGTGTTTTTAGTTTCAGCAACTAATTCTGAGTTATCCTGAGTTTCATAAATCCATTCCAACCCTAAATAAAGCTGTAATTGCTCAAATAATTCTATTGCTTGCACAGGTTTAGCAAGAAAATCATTACAGCCGGCTTCTCTACTTTTTTGACGATCAAAGCTGAACACACTAGCAGAAGAAGCGATAATTAGTGCATTTTTAAACTCCGCTAGATTCCGCAAACCTTGAGTCATCTCAAAGCCATTCATCACAGGCATCGATAAGTCAGTAATAATTAAATCAGGCTGAGATTCTTGAGCTTTATCTAAACCTTCTTGTCCATTATTTGCCTCAATCATCTCAAAACCAATTGGCTCTAGCAAATTCACAATAACAGCACGATTTTCCCAGCGATCGTCAACAATCAAAATTTTCCGTCTTTCACCTTGATAACCAATTACATGTTGCTCCGAATTGGTCTTTTCTAACTTAACTAAATCTGTTGCTTCTATTAAATCTAAATCAAACCAAAATTTACTACCTTTTCCATAAGTACTCTCAACATGAATTTGACTGCCCATCATTTCTACAATTTTGCGACTAATTGCCAATCCTAAACCAGTTCCTTCTGCTTTGTGTGCGCTATCTCCCACCTGTTCAAAAGCCAAAAAGATTTTATCTAACTGTTCCGGTGTCATTCCCACACCTGTGTCTTCAACTTGAAAGCGAATTTTTGTCATTGGGAATTGGGAATTGGTAATTGGTAATAGAAAAGAGCAATTATCAATTACCGATGAGCCATTACCATTATCTGGAAATTCCGGCGAATTAGTAAGCACACCAACCTGAAACTTTACGCTACCTTTATCAGTGAATTTGATAGCATTACCTAACAAATTGATTAACACTTGACGCAGACGTTTTTCATCAGCATGAATAGCTGTAGGTAAAAGATTGAGTGCCTCATAATTGAAACCAATTTCTTTTTGTTCTGCCTGCCACATATTTCTCGAACTCCCAATAAAAAGTTATCAAAATAAAAATCTGTGGGATATAGTTCTAACTTTTGTGCCTCAATTTTAGAAATATCTAAAACATCATTAATCAACGTCAACAAATGCGAACCACACTGATAGATAATGCTGATTCCATCCTGTTGCTTAGAACTAGCACTTTTATCTCGTTGCATAATTTGAGCATAGCCGAGAATCCCATTGAGAGGAGTTCGCAACTCATGGCTCATGTTTGCCAAAAAATCGCTTTTTGCATAATTGGCTGTTTCGGCTTGTTCTTTGGCTAAATTCAATTCTTTTGTGCGTTCTGTAACCCTATTTTCTAATTCCGTGAAAGACTCTTGTAGTTGTTCTGCCATTCTGTTAAAAGACTGTGCCAAAACACTAATTTCTCTTACCCCGACAATCTCCATAGACGAGTCTAAGTTTCCCGCAGCAATTTGCTCAGATGCTTGGATTAATCGCAAAATTGGTTTAGCAATCCAGCGAGAGGTAAGAACACCTAATACTGTAGCTACTCCTAAAGCTAATAGACACAACAAAATAGTAGTGCGTGTATTGGCGTTAATTTGCCCCATGAAGTCAGACTCTGGTACTGTGACTACAATCAGCCAATCTAGACCATATTTATCTTGCCAAGGCGTAATTTGAGTAAATTGGCGCTGTCCGTTGAGGGTAAATTCTAGGTGCTGGCTGCCTTTGATTTTGTTGAGATTGCCAAAGTGTTTAGTTAAATGTTCTATCGTGCCTCGAATTAAAATATCTTTACTATCTGTCGCTTTGAGGCGTTTTGCTTCTTTATTCACCATTTTGTAAGGCGACTCAGTAGCGGAGCTTCCGACTATCAGCCCATTACGCTCTAAAATAAAAGTCTTGCCATTTGGACTAATTTTTAATTCCCGGAGAAAATTACTAATTTGCGAAAGCCGCAGGTCAACCCATAACACTCCTTGCATAGTGTGGGTTTTGTTGTATAAAGGATAGAGAGCAGAAATTGCTAAAACATCTGGGACGCCATCCCAAGGATAAATGCTACTCCACGCGGGCTTGCCTGCATTAACTGCGTCTGTGTATAAAGCCTCTTTCAGAACATCATAATAATAGACATTTATGAGTTCAGTACGATTTCCCTGGCTATCTGTAGCGTATGTGTAAGCTTGACCTATAGTATTAACAGAAACTTCATCAATCGTGGCATGTTGAAGGTCGAGGAAATAACCAGCCCCTGCATATTCCCCAGTTGGTAGACTATAACCGATGAATCCCACATCAAATACTTGCATTTGTTTCCAGAAATAATGCCCCATACCTTTGAAATCTTGCAGGTTAAGCAAACCTAGCTTGAGGTTACTGACGTTGACTTGATTAATTTGATGCGGAGTAGCTAAGTAACTATCTAAGTGCTGATCGATACGGGCACTGACTTCAGTTTGCAACTGAGTTGCCAAATCATTAATCGCTTTTTGTCCGTTGCGTAAGGAAAAGTAACCCACAAGTCCCACCGCTGCAAAGATTTGCAAAACAAACGGAACCACCAAAACAAGGCGTAATGGCACTTTCTGGGCAAGCTGGGTGCGGGTGGCGATACTTTTCATTTAATCAGTTAGCGTAAGATGAAGTCCTTGCCAAAGGCATCGTGTTTTAACGATGATGATTTGGCACTGTTTACCTATAGTTCCCAAACTGGATTTGAAAATTTCCATATCTGACATTGGGAATGGGCAATAGGGAATGGGGAATGGGTAAAAAAGAAGAAATATTTCTCCCCCTGTCCCCCCAGTCCCCTTGTCCCCCAGTGTCAAAAGTGCATAATTAACCTCAGGTGGTTCCCATCAATAAAGTAGAACCACCGCATACACTTCTTTTATGAACACTCGTTGACAACTAGGAAGAGGAAACTTCATGAAAAAACGTGAAGACATCGTAGAAAAGTTCTCGACGTTTCTGAGCTTTGGAAACGCCAATATTGCTAGAAACCTTATTTGGCATACAGATCCAGAACTAGAACGTTATATAAAACATTTAGTCAAATCTGAACCAGAGGCTAGTAAGGAATTTTGGGCACGATATTTTTTGAAAATTTTAACAGAGGTATCCCATTCGCACAGTAGAGAGACAGAGAATAAAAAAGATACACGAGCACAAATTCAAGGTAACACAGGCAAATGTTCTGTTCCATCTTCTTCAATAGCAGAAAGACACTTATCAGCTTACTTACAAGAAGCTTGTTTGTGGGCTTCTCAAAAAAGTTACCAAAGGTTTAAATTTATCCGGCATAAATACCCATTAGAAGAATACTTTCAAATAGCTAACTCAGCCGCTAACCCACCAGCCAAACTCCTGAAAAATTTTAATTTTGAACATCCGCAAACAAATATAGAAGGTTATGCTAAAACTGCATTAGTCCGTTTTGTCAGCAATACAATTTATAGACAAGATATAGAAGCAAAAAGAGATAAATTTTCTGATTATGGTTTGTTAAAAGATTTAAGTAATAAAGAATTGCGAGAAGCTTTAGCTTCCCAAGCGATAAACAATAACCAAATTCCATCATACTGCTTAGTTTGGCAATGCTTAGATGAAATTTATCAACCCAACCAGAGCTTAGTCAATAGGAATTTTAAATATCCAAGTGAAACACAATTAACCCAAATTACTTTTCGCTATAATCAACGGCAAAATCAACTAAATTATTCTACAGAAACTTCAGTAGATAAAATTAAAGATATGCTGTCAACTTGCATTAAAGCTGCTCGCGATTACCGCACCAAACGTTTTTTACCTCTAGAAGAATATGATACTATATCTGACTTGATGCCTACTCCTTGGGATACACTTTTGCAAGAAGAAGCATCGGAGCAAGTCCAATCTCTCATCTGGCAGTTATTTTCAAACATGCCAGAAGCAGGACAAATAATATTTCAACTTTTGCTAGGATTGAATTTGACTCAAATTGAAATTGCAGCAGTTTTAAAAACTAAGTATCCGGAATTGCAAAAGCAATATCAAGTGGCTCGTCACTTAGCAAGATACAATAAAAATATCTTAAGAGATTTGGCTAATGAGTGGCAGAAAATTAACCCAGAATTTTGCCTAAATGATGACAGAGATATTGAACGAATAAAAGACGCTATGGGTGAGTGCTTGCAGTCGCTTTGTCAAAACCTGTTATATTCGATTTTGGATAAAATTGAACAGCAATGCAATGATTCAAAAAAGCTTTTAACTTTGACCAATCAAATAAATCTACCGAAACAGCCACTCGTTGTTGCCTTATCGGGAGCATCTAATACGCTTCGGGAGATAAAAGACAATTTAATAAATTCTTTTAAGCAAAAATTAGAAATAAATATGAATTTAACTACAAAATCTCTAGATTTAGTTGAATTCAAAATAGATATTGTTGTTGAAAAATGGATAAAACACAAAATTTATTTTGCTAACAAAGGATGAATGAAAATGACATCTGATTTGAATGAATTAATGATAATTTATCCAGAGAAATTATGGTTAGAAATATCAGATAAAGCACAAGAATATGCATGGCGATTATCTAAAAAAAATTCTTACTCTCATACAAGTGCTAGTTGGAATGCGTACCTTAATAATCTGTGTTTACATATTTTTTTGGCTTGGTTGAAAGAAGACCCTGATTTGCAAGAAAGTGTCAATGTTTGGCTAGATGAGAAGCAACTAGCCAGCGTCTGGGAAGTTGTAAATGGCACGATGCTAATTATCGGTGATACGAGAATAGTGCTAATTCCTAGCGATAAAAGTAATTTTCAAGAGTTGCGGATTCCCCAAGAATGGGTTGATATTCCTAACTGGGCAGGTAACTATTATTTGGCTGTGCAGTTAAACTTGGAAGAACGCTGGTTTGGGGTATGGGGATACGCGACTCATGAACAAATCAGCAAGGAAGCTAAATATGATTCTTTGGATCAAACTTACTCTTTGGATGTAGAAGATTTAATTACAGATTTGAATGTGATGTGGGTAGCACGAGAAGTTTGCCCTGTTGAGAAACTAGAAGTAGAACCTTTATCGATATCAAGTACACAAGTAGAGAAATTATTAGATCAATTAAGTACGCGGACATTTTATTCACCTCGCTTAGATGTACCTTTTGAAATGTGGGGAGCATTATTGGCAGTGGACGAATATCGGCAGCGTCTCTATCAACGACGGCTAGAAAATCAAAAAAATACTCAATTAGCAAATAATTTGAGCCAATGGTTTGAAAATATTTTTGACGTGGGTTGGCAGTCTTTTGATGCTATTCTTAGCTCACAACAGAAAACTTTAGCCGTTCAATTTAGAAGTGATGCGACGTTGAACGACCTCCGTGTCAAGGGAGCCAAGTTAATTGATTTGGGGATGCAATTGGGTGGTACTGCTGTTGTGCTGCTACTGGGTTTAACATCAGAATTGGATGAAAAAATCAGTATTCGCGTGCAACTGCATCCGGCAAATGAAGAAATTTACTTGCCACCCCATCTCAGACTGGTTTTGCTCTCGGAATCCGGGAACATTCTTCAGGAAGTAGAATCAAGAAATCACGATCATTTGATTCAATTAAAAAAATTTAAATCTTATCCTGGAAAAAAATTTAGTATTAAAATAGCTTTTGGTGATATCAGTATTAAAGAAAACTTTGTGCTTTAACCGCTGGTTAACTTCCAGGCATGAGTAAATTAGTTGTATTGAATTTGGGAAGAGGTGACTTAAAGCGGGGCTTTCCCTCGGTGACAGTTCAGCTATGGGAAGAAGGCAATCCTATTGCCATGCAATTTACAGGCAGCTTACCATCGGCATCGTCGCTTTGGCAACTCTACAGGCGTTGGCAGTTACTTTATCAGTTGCTGTATGAAGCGCTTTATCCTAGTTTGGGTTGGCGGAGATTCGTAAATAAAGAAGATGAAGAAATTGAAATAGATGAAGAGGACGTAAGCAATATTTCTTCGGTGGATTTTATTAATTTATGTGATGATTTATCTAAGGGAATCAATACTTGGCTGAAGTCCGAGGCATTTCGTAATATTGACCAAAAATTACGCACAACATTAGATCCTGATGATGAAATTCGGGTAATTTTGGCAACAGAAGACGAACAAGTAAAGCGGCTTCCTTGGCATCTGTGGGATTTTTTTGAAGATTATCAATTTAGTATTGTCGGCATCAGTGGTGCGGAAATTGAACGAGTTAAGCCATTACCTAAAAATCCAGGGGAAAAGTTAAGAATTTTAGCGATTATTGGCAATAGTGAAGGAATTGATATCCAAAAAGATAGAGCAATTTTAGAACAATTACCAGGCGCTGAAACAATTTTTCTCGTAGAGCCACAACGACAAGAATTAGATAAATGGCTGTGGGATAAACAAGGTTGGGATATTCTGTTTTTTGCTGGACATGGTTCAACTGAACATTCCCAGGCAGAGCCAGGGAACGAGGATGGAGAAACGGGGCGAATTCATATTAATAAAACTGATAGTCTGACGGTTCCTCAGTTGAAAAATGCGCTGAAAGCAGCGATCGCTCGCGGGTTGCGTTTAGCTATTTTTAACTCTTGCGATGGGCTAGGATTGGCTCGTCCGTTAGCTTCTTTGCAGATTCCGCAAATGATTGTCATGCGCGAACCTGTGCCGGATTTAGTCGCACAAGAATTTTTAAAGCATTTTCTAGCGGCATTTGCTGATGGTGGGTCTTTTTATTTAGCGGTGCGAGAAGCACAAGATAGGTTGCAGGGTTTAGAAAATGAGTTTCCCTGTGCGAGTTGGTTACCTGTGATGTGTCAGAATCCATCCGAAGCACCGCTTGTTTGGCAAAAACCGATTATTGCTCCTGATCGCAAATTTTTACCAAGCCGTCGTATTCTACGGATCGCTTTTCAAGTCAGCTTGATCGTCACAGCTTTGATAATCGGAATGCGATCGCTTGGGATTTTACAGTCGTCAGAATTGATGTCTTTCGATCATGTCATGCGATCGCGTCCTTATGAAGCACAAGATCAACGCATTTTAATGGTTGGCATCACCGAAGCTGATGTTCGCGCTCAACCCCCTAAGGAAAGAGGTGGAGCCTCATTATCAGACAAAACTTTGGCACTCGTTGTGCAAAAATTAGAACAGTTTGAACCGCGTGCGATCGGCTTAGATATTTATCGTGAGAATCCAGTCGGCGCAGATTATGCAGATTTAGCCAAGACAATGAAAAAGAGCGATCGCTTTTTCGCTATCTGCAAAACCAGTGAAGATGATAAAAATCCTGGTATCCCCGCACCTCCAGAAGTGAGTGTGCAACGCCAAGGCTTTAGTGATGTTTTAGCCGATCCCGACGGCGTGATCCGGCGGCAATTATTGGCGATGGCGCCGGCGCTTCCTTGTTTGACTGATAAATCTTTTAGCTTTCGTTTAGCTACCCGTTACTTAGCTGATTTTGGAATTATACCACAACTTAATTCCGAAAAAAACTTGCAATTTGGCAATGTCGTCTTGAAAAACTTAGAAGAAAACAGCGGCGGTTATCACGGAATCGATAATTTAGGTCATCAAATACTGTTAAACTGGCGTTCTTCACCTCAAATTGCTCCACAAGTTACACTAAAAGAAGTTCTCAATAATCAACTTACTCCAGATTTAGTGCGCGATCGCATTGTCATGATTGGCACTGCTGAAAACTTATATCGCGATTTTCCTACTCCCTACACCGCCGAAAAATCCTCCTACCAACACATGTCAGGGATAGTCGTTCAAGCGCATATGGTAAGTCAAATTCTCAGTGCTGTCTTGGATCGCAGACCATTATTATCAGTCTTGCCGAAATGGTCTGAAGTTCTCTGGGTATGGTGCTGGTCTATTAGCGGAGGTATAATTGCTTGGTACTTTCGCTCACCATTATACTTAGGAATAGCGATCGCTAGCGGTCGGGCTATTTTATATGGAATTTGCCTTTATATATTGATACAAGGGGTATGGATACCGCTTATTCCCTCAGCCTTGGGTTTCTTAGCTTGTAGTGCAATTGTGGTAGTCTACACTGCATCTGAGAATAATAAAAAACACAATTAACAAATAATCTCATGTCCCCTCAATTACCCCTAGTCAACAAACCTCTACAAGGTGTCTTTACTTGGTGTCAAAGTCTTCCTTCCCCTAGAAGGGGAGG
>JBPCQW010000196.1:0-2794 GCA_050997715.1 Hassallia sp. | reverse complement strand
ATAGGCTAATAATTATTCTCGTGTCAGATTTATGGCAATACTGTTTGGTTAAGGTAAGAGACGCGATAAATCGGCGTCTCTACGAAAAATTGATTCTTGTAGAGACGCCGATTTATCGCGTCTTTTCTAGGATTTTCATCGAAAAACCTAACCGAACCGTATTGGAAGTTATAGCTAAAGTCGAATTTAATAAGCAAAATGCCATTTGACTTACTCAAAATGAGCTTTTGCTTTCTCATTTCGGTGTTTTCCGCAAGCAAAATGAGCTTTTGCTTTCTCAAAATGAGCTTTTGCTTTCTCATTTAAGTGTTTTCCGCAAGCAAAATGAGCTTTGACTTACTCAAAATGAGCTTTTGCTTTCTCATTTTCCTTCATTCACGCAGTCATCACAACTATCGCTAATACGATCGCTTGACTATCTTTTACTCTCCTGATTTGTAGTCAGCGGTTTACCGCTCGTAGTTGAGGATTTTAACGGCTAAAGCCGTTACTACGTTAAGGAGCGTTTATAGATTGAGATAAATTAAATCGACATGCGATCGCTTAACTATCTTTTACTCTCCTGATTTGTAGTCAGCGGTTTACCGCTCGTAGTTGAGGATTTTAACGGCTAAATCCGTTACTACGTTAAGGAGCGTTTAGAGATTGAGATAAATTAAATCGACATGCGATCGCGATCGCTTGACTATCTTTTTTCTGACCGGAATCGTATAATTTGAAAGTGTAGGTTATCAGTGCGTAGATACAGACATCTTAATGAGACAGTGGTGTAAGCAAACCCAATTTTATCAAGCCAATGTCTAGCCACAGGCTCAAAGGAAGATTTTCAGCCTGAAATATTATGTAATAAAACCCTACCCTGCCATGACCGATGAAATTCCAGTCAAAAAAATCTTAATGTTGTCAGCCAATCCCAAAGGTACGAAACAACTGCGTTTGGGTGAGGAAATTCGTGAAATTAAGGAAGGGTTACAACTAGCGAGACAACGCGACAGATTTAAGATAGAGTCGGCAGAAGCAGTGCGCGACATAGATATTCACCGCTCTATACTGTATTACGAACCCCAGATTATACATTTTTCTGGACATGGTGCAGGGGAACCGGGCTTAATATTTGAAGATAACACCGGACAACAGAAGCTAGTGGATGCAGAAGCATTAGCTGGACTCTTTGACTTGTTCGCAGATCAAGTAGAGTGTGTATTACTTAATGCTTGCTATTCCGAGATTCAAGCCAAAGCCATTGCCCAACACATTAATTATGTTATCGGCATGAGTCAGGAAATTGGCGATAAAGCCGCCATTAAATTTGCTGTTGGTTTTTACGATGCTCTGGGGGCTGGAAGAAGCGTTGAATTTGCATATAAACTTGGTTGTAGAGTCATCCGCATGGCAGGGATTCAAGAGCATTTGACACCTCAACTGTTGAGAAAAGAAGATTTGCATGGGGAAAGTATAAATACCACCCCTGTAACCACTTCACCCCCACAGGATGCTCGCAAAGCAAGCGTTGTTTCTCCTTCACCCACACTAGAAGAAACTACTATTACCAAGTATCGTCAGCAAGTTGAAGAATTTGCTGCTGATGGCGTGATTTCTGACATTGGCATCGTCATATTAAATAGTTTACAGAAAAAGCTAGGATTAACGGATGAACAAGCCCGTGAAGTCCAAGAAGAAGTATTAGAACCTTATCAGATTTACAAGCAACAATTTACCAAGAAAGTAGCTGAACAAGGATACCCACTGGGGGAAAAAGCTGAAGCCGAATTAAAGAAGTTGCAAAACTACTACGGAATTAAAGACGAGTACATCAATTTACTGAAACAAGAAGCCACACCAAAATCTGAGAAGCAAGTAAACTACACGCGGTTGCGCGACTTGCTCAAAGCTGGAGAGTGGAAAGATGCAGATCAGGAAACTCTAGCTGTGATGCTCCAAGCCACTGCCAGAGAAGAAGAAGACTATTTAAATTACGAATCCATCGAAAACTTTCCTTGCACAGACTTACGCAGTATTGACCAACTGTGGGTAAAATACAGTAATGGGCGCTTTGGCTTTAGTGTGCAAAAGCGCATTTGGGAAAGTGTAGGACAAGACTACGAAAAGTTTGGCGATCGCGTCGGTTGGCGGAAGATGAGAACAGGGGAAGAACAAAAAGGGGTTGGTGGATTGAAACAAGAAACCCAACATAAACCCGAATGGCTAGGATTATCGGACTTAACGTTCGACACTAGTTCCCCCGAGGGACACCTTCCTCGAGCGTTCGTGCGTGTTGTTGGGGCGCGTCGTCGGGTCTGTGTTCTCTTCTCTCGCGTCGAGACTTGTAAACGTAACATATAACGCTTACACGAAATTGTAAAGATTCACAAACAAGTCATTATCCACGAAGTATTGTGGGTTCTAGGTTTCCGTTACCTGGCACTGGGCATGACACAAAAGCATCTTGTTATGTTTGTTTGTAGTACGATGCTGGCAAATTGTGGGTTATAACAATTAGCAAAAATAAACTTGCACGCTACATTTTCTACCTCTTCGTTAGTCGCTTCCCATTCATCCCAAGGCAGCCTCATTTGTCCTGGAGACGATTTCTTCACCTTTTTTTTAGCCTTCAACCCTGCTAATAATTTGCTTCCCCAGTAGTTGCGAGTTTCTGGCTTAAGTTTGGGGCGATATTTTTTACAAAATCCTCGATACTTTGCAGCGCATTCATCCAGAGTTTTACCCAGTTGCAAGAATGATTAACAACTATCAAATAACAACTAACAACTAACAACTATCCAATAACCAGGGC
>JBPCQW010000080.1:0-4286 GCA_050997715.1 Hassallia sp. | reverse complement strand
CCATTCCCCCAGCACCCCGCCAAAGCTGATTGTTGAGTATCCAACCACCACCCACACCAGTACTGATAGTGATATAAAACATACTTTCATACCCCTGTCCAGCACCAAAGCGATGTTCCCCCAAAGCTGCAACATTGGCATCATTGTCTACACTAACAAAAACGCCAAACTCTTCTTCTAGCAAGTGCTTTAGAGCAATATTTTCCCACCCACAGACATGATGAGATAGTCGCACCGTTCCTGTAGTTGCGTCAACCGGTCCCCCAAAACTGACACCAATAGCCGCCGGTTTTGCCGATTGTAGAAGCGAATGGATAAGCGATCGCATTATTTCTAAGTCACTGCTAGCATTCGCATTCGTTGGTGAAAAGCGACGTTCATAACGCAACCATTGCCGAGAGCCCACATGTGCGATCGCAGCTGCCAACTTGGTTCCACCAAAATCGAGGGCTAAAATTAATGTCACAGTCTTTACGCTCCTCCCACACCATCACTCTCAAGAAAGATGTTTGTTATCTAGATATGACAAACACTAAAATAAATAGCGTTTTTTAGCAACTTATGACTTCTGACAAAGCAAAACCATTCTTCGATGTTTCTACTGCCAAAGAAACTCCTCACTCTCTTAATGTAGATAAAGAGGCAGATCCAATTGAAGCCGAGAAAGACTCAAACCCCGATGATTTAATTCATGACCAGGAAAACTCAGAAAATGTTGGAGATAATCAAATCAAAACCGCATATATTCCGGGAGGAGGTATTATATCTCAAAATCAATAATATACAGTTATTCAATCACTGTCTTTGAGTCAAGTACTTGCTGAATAAACTGTTGCAATCGCTGATAATGAGTTCCTTGCCAATAAATTTGAGCGCAATCTTCGCAGCGATGGAACTCATTATTTTGCGTTTTTACAGTTTCTGGTAATTCATCAATTACAGATTCCTTCGCTACAGGTTTTAACAATCCATTGCAGCGTAAACATCTTTGAAAAGGCGATACTACTTTAAATAAGTCGAAGCGTTGCAATACTTCGACGATTTGCTGTTGAGGATTAGTGCTTCTGACATAATATCCGTGTGTCACCAAACTCCGCATTAATAAACCCTTATCACGAGTCAAGAGAATGCGTGATTGGAGAAAGGAAATGTTGGCTAATTCTTCATCGTCGTAGTCATTGCGGTATAAAGTATCAAAACCTAACAGTCGTAAAGATGTCGCTAACTTACCTAAATGAATATCTAAAACAAAGCGGATGACACTCAGCGGTTTCGGTCGAACAGAGACGCTTGGTGTAATATCAAGTGTAACCGAAATTGGATATACATTAATAATGTCTTTATCCTGAACAATGTAATAAAAATTAACAAATTTGGCGTTAACTTCCATGCAATCAACTTCAGTATGAGGCACACCCAAAGCCTCAATCATGTCTTTTATTGAGGCTTTTTCACCAAAAGAATGGGGTATTATTACTTGCCTTTTATACCGTGGTAAAAAATCATTCAATTCTGCATGAAAGCAGAAAGAGGCAACAGCCATAGTTACAAATCACGTCTGTTTTCTCCATCATACTAGGGGACTGGGGAGTCCGTAAGAGATCACGCACGAAGCGTATTCACGGCTCTCAGCAATATGCTACTTTTGACAAATTTTATCTATTATATAGATAGGAGTGATGGTTACTATTGTAACTATTTTCCCCTATCAAAAAGCACATAACCTTGATTTTACAGGCTTTTGGGAATTTCTCAGCCAAGGAAAAATCATAAATGTTATCAAATACTTGCTTTTGTTATTGACTTCAGTTACAGTCAAGGCAGATCCCAGCCGGAAACTTTTACTGCAATGTCGGCGTTAAAATGTCAAGTTAGAGCAACGGCAATCTATTTTTTTAATTTTTTATTGAGAATATTTAGCAATATGAAAAAAATATTAAAACGATATACTCTTGAAGAATTGTTAAAAAAATCCTGGACAAGAAAAGCAGTATTTTTTGGCAAAAAGTTTACAAATCGTTTCAATTTATATCAGTTGGGATTAGATAAACAACTTGGAGATGAATGTATAAATAGCAATTTCATTAAGTGTTGTAAAAAAGCGGATTGGAATTATGCGATCGCTCCTAATCAACTAACCGTGCATTTAGCTTTACAAGTATTTTGGCAAATTGGTATTGACTTTTTAGCAAAACTAATTATTGAATTTATTTTATCAATACGGCATCAGAATATACCTTTAGGTGTAGAGACAAATGTTGTAGTAAATTATATTCATATATTTAGAGAAACTTTAAATAAAAGCGTTGTTTTTATAATTGTTTGTGACAATTATCACAAGTATCTCGATAGCTTAAGCAAGCTGAAAGCTAGATATTGTCTACATTATCAGGCGAAGTTCAAGATATTTTACTTAGGCAGTGTAATAAAGTTTATAAACTCAAAGTTTATGCGATTAAAAATTCCGGAACTGCCAGATAGCATTGTGTAGAAAATAAACATTGCACTTTTTGAAAGTATCTATTAAATGTATGCCTAGCTATTTGGGAAAAAATATCTTCAAAAAAGAGACATTTACTATAAATGATGTTATAAAGTTGCTACCAGGTTTGAGGTGGGAAATATATATCTTTCCTTGATTGTCTTGCTTGGTATCAAAGGCAGCAGTTTCCTTTTGATGAGCAGTGAAAAAGATTATTAAGAGGAAAAGTTTGTAGTTAAAATTACAATTCCCTATAGACAAAACTTGTCTATAAAATACACAACCCAGTACAGGTAGATGACTCATTTATTTTGTTCCAACCATTCAAAAGAAGTAGGAGAGGATGTTATTGGTAGCGCCACCAACTACCAAACTTATGTTTTAATAGAGTGTCCTCCACCTTGGCATTCCGAAGCCTTGAATTCCAGATGGGTGCCAAATAGTCTGAAAGTTTTAGTAGAAGAGGTGAAGCGTACAAAAGAGCCGATAAGATTTCTCTTGATTGCTAACAATGAATCACACAAAATAGACCACACCACATTGTTGATTTATCATCAACAAGAAGGTCTTGGCAATGGATATTGCAAACAAGAGTTTAAACTGCCAAATATTGAGCAAGCAGCACCTACTATTAGAAAATGGTTATCGGGTAGCATTCCCAAGTATGAAGTAAAAACAAGTGCAACCAGAGATATTTTAGTGTGTACGCACGGCAGCCATGATATGTGTTGTGCTAGATATGGCAATCCATTTTATTATCACGCAGACGCTACTATTGCTGATTTGAATTTGGATGACGTGCGGATTTGGAAATCAAGCCACTTTGGTGGACATAGATTTGCACCAACAGCTATAGACTTACCAGAAGGAAGATACTACGGTGCCTTAGATCAAGAGTCATTCAAGTCGATTTTGACCCGCAGTGGTGATATTAATTGCTTGAATAAAGTCTATCGAGGTTGGGGAATTTTGCCACCTGCGATGCAAGTTATGGAAAGAGAACTAATTCTTCGCTACGGATGGGATTGGTTTGATTACAAAGTGGCAGGTAAAATCATTAAGCAAAGCTTAGATAATTGTACAATTGAAGCAGAACTAACTTTTGAAAAACCGTCTGGTTCACTCTACACTTATCAAGCTCGACTTGTCAAAGACGAAAGCAAAACTAAAGAAGTGAAGGGTTCTTGCAATGCTACGAAAGAGTCAGTGTTTGCCAAATATGCTGTAACCAGTCTCAATCTTCTTGCTAGCAAGGTTCCAGCTTATTGTGCCTTGCTAAGCAGGTAATGTAGAGATTAGCTAAGGGTTTTCATCTACCACAAATCTTATTAACTTGTAAATTAAAGTACTAGTTTGGCTCATTAATATTAAAATTTTTGCACTCTTTAACGTAGTAAGCGCTTTAGCGCTTCCATAAAGCGTTGAAGCGCTTACTACGAATAGGAAAATTTTGAGTGTGTAGGGTGTAATTAAGTAGTTCCTAACATTTGTAAGTTGTGCAAAGTGGCATAAAGTCCTTGTTGTTGCAGCAATTCTTCGTGGCTTCCCTGTTCGATTAATTCTCCTCGCTTCAAGACAAAAATTCGATCCACATTGCGAATTGTAGATAAGCGGTGAGCAATAATTATCGCAGTACGTTCAACTAAAAGCTGATTTAATGCCTGTTGAATTAAAGCTTCTGTGCCTACATCTAAACTAGCGGTTGCTTCATCTAATACTAAAATTTGCGGATTACGAATTGCAGCTCGTGCAAAGGCTAAAAGTTGCTTTTGTCCGCTAGAAAGATTTGTACCTCTTTCCCTAA
>JBPCQW010000591.1:0-7060 GCA_050997715.1 Hassallia sp. | reverse complement strand
CAACTGCTGCTTGTCACGCTCCTTCGAGGAGTGTAATTTGCGGATTTGCTTTACTAAAGAATTCTGTAAACTGGTTAGCACAATTATAAGGCAAAAGTAAAAAGTGAGCCAGGGCGGTCTTCTCCATTCATAGAAAGGCTAACGCCAAGGGGGTTTCCACGCCAGCTGCAACAAGAGCGGCTCGCCGCCCAACGCACTGGCTCCCCATGAGCGACTGGCGAACTCCGAAGGAGTAAAAAGTAAAAAGTCATTTATTTTACCTTTTACCTTGTGATGCGGAACCCGGGACTTGAACCCGGAAGCCTTGCGGCACTAGAACCTGAATCTAGCGCGTCTGCCAATTCCGCCAGTTCCGCTGGCACTATTTAATCACCGTTTTTTATTGTCAATTATTTTCCAGCTTTTGTCAACGTCCTGAGCCTAAAATAAGGAATTGATAATTGGGCAATGGGCAAGAGGGAGGGGTAAAGGGAAGAAAAGAAAGTTTTTTTATTCCTTTCCCCCTCTTCAAATCCCCTTGTCCTCCTTGTCCCCTTGTCTTTCCCCATCTCCCCCTCCCCCACTCCCGCTATACTATGCATTACTGAGCGCACTTATTTTACAAATGCTTAAAAGGCTTACTCCAAATTGCTTTGGGTCGCAAATTATCACTAAATCAATGCTAGACCTAGCGCAAAAATGTAGACAAATCGAATCTTTACTGTAGAATCGAAACCAACTTCAAATCTTTAAAATTACTGAATTTCTTTAGGAGGGTAGGCTTATTAATACGAATACCAGCTTACCAGATGCCAAATTACCAGAAGCAGACTCCTCAGTCTTGCAAATATGGGGTGGGCATCGTTTGCGAGGTCATGTGAAAATTAGTGGGGCAAAAAATTCAGCATTGGTAATCATGGCTGGAGCCTTACTATGTTCGGGAGATTGCCGCATCCGCAACGTCCCATTATTGGCTGATGTCAAGCGGATGGGTCAAGTTTTATCCGCTTTGGGTCTTCGTTTAGAGCAACACGATGATATTTTAGATATCAACGCTAGCGAAATTACAACGTCCAAAGCTCCTTACGAACTAGTTACCCAGTTGCGGGCAAGTTTTTTTGCCATTGGCGCAATTTTGGCACGACTGGGAGTAGCACAGATGCCATTACCTGGTGGTTGTGCAATTGGGGCAAGACCAGTTGATTTGCATGTGCGGGGACTACAAGCGATGGGAGCCGAAGTGCAGATAGAACATGGCATTTGTAATGCTTATATCCCAGGTAGCAATGCTAGGCTCAAAGGAGCCAAGATTTACCTCGACAGCCCCAGCGTTGGCGCAACGGAAACCTTGATGATGGCGGCTACTCTTGCAGATGGGGAAACGACCCTGGAAAATTCTGCACGCGAGCCAGAAGTAGTCGATTTGGCGAATTTCTGTAACGCGATGGGAGCAAAAATTCAAGGTGCCGGCACTAGTACGATTACCATCGTCGGTGTCCCCAAGTTGCATTCTGTTGACTACTCTATTATTCCCGATCGCATTGAAACAGGCACATTTTTGGTTGCTGGAGCGATCACGCGATCGGAAATTACCCTCTCACCAGTAGTACCAGAGCATTTAATCCCAGTACTTGCCAAACTACGTGATATTGGTGTATCCATAATTGAAGAAGCGCCTGATTGCTTACGCATTCTGCCTGCTCAAACCTTAAGAGCAACGGATATTGAAACCTTGCCCCATCCTGGCTTTCCCACGGATATGCAAGCACTATTTATGTCTTTGCTGACCGTAGCAGAAGGCGACAGCATAATCAACGAATCTGTGTTTGAAAATCGCTTGCGTCACGCTTCGGAGTTGAATCGCTTAGGGGCAGACATTCGCGTTAAAGGTAACGCAGCCTTCGTGCGGGGAGTACCGATGTTGTCTGGCGCACCTGTATTAGGTACAGACTTGCGGGCATCAGCAGCCTTAGTCTTAGCAGGACTCGCGGCTGAAGGCAAAACTACAATTCAGGGATTGCACCATTTAGATCGCGGCTACGATCGCCTTGATATGAAGTTGCAACAATTAGGAGCAAAAATCCTCCGCGTAAACGAAACACCGACGGATGCACCCATTACCCGCAAAAGCTAGTAATTCTCAAGCGTCGATTTCAACGTAGTAGGTAGGGCAAGGTAAAAGTAAAAAGGAAAAAATCTTGCCTTTTGCCTTTTGCCTTTCCCCCTTCCCCTTTTCCCCTCTTTCTCAGTTGTCGTTATACTAGCGGTGGGAGGCTGTATATATCAGCAGCTACATCCCACCATTTGTTAGTTACTTTTCGTTTCGATTGCTATGTCCTTGTTTAAGACTCAGCTGATTGGTATCAAAGCAGATTCTTTTCGTCATCCTTTAGACTTGGAAGCAACTCTTGCTCTCAAGCAGATACCCGGATTAGACATGCTCGTGCGGAATTTGCTCGGACCATTGGCAGAGCAAGTTTTTTATGTAGAAAATATTGCCTCCAGCGTTTTGGTAGGTGAACAACAACTGCCTGATTTACACAAGCTGTTGTTAGAAGCCTGCAAAATTTTGGATATGGAGCCTCCCCAACTTTATATTCGCCAACATCCGGCTCCCAACGCTTATACTTTTGCCATGCGCGGCAAGCAGCCTTTTATTGTCGTACACACTTCGCTGATTGATTTACTCACCCCAGAGGAAATTCAGGCAGTGATTGCCCATGAGTTAGGACATCTCAAATGCGATCACAGTGTTTACCTGACTCCAGTAAATTTATTAATATTAGCAGCCGCAAGTGTACCAAATATAGGAGCAGTGCTAGCACAAAGCATACAAGCACAACTTTTAGAATGGGTACGTTGTGCTGAGTTTACATGCGATCGCGCCGCATTATTAGCCACCCAAGATCCCAAAGTTGTCATGTCAGTCTTGATGAAGCTTGCCGGTGGTTCCCCAACATTAGCACCCCAACTCAACCTTGATGCCTTTGTCGCCCAAGCTCGCGCTTACGATGATATTAGCAAGACCGAATTGGGTGAAATGGTCAAAGTAGCTCGCACCGCTCAACTGTCGCATCCAGTGCCAGTACTGCGGGCACGAGAAATTGATCGCTGGGCAAGCAGCAAAGAATATCAAATGTTGTTGCATTCCTCAAAAAAAGAGTATAATGGTGAAGTTGCACCCAAGGGCGGGTGGCGGAATTGGTAGACGCACCACACTCAAAATGTGGCGGCCTTGCGGTCATAGGAGTTCGATTCTCCTCCTGCCCACTGTAAAAATATAGATAAATGTAGGGTTTCAGCCAAGCTATCTGGAACCCTATATTTTTAATTCTGTTTTTTGTTGAATAGAAGCATTTTCTCAAGCAGAAATTAGGTTATAGGAAAAAGATATAGTTGTTGCAAGGGTTAAATTAGCTTGTAACATTTGCCTATAGAGAATTTTCACCTTTTTTATACTTAATCTGGATATTAAATAAATTTATAACATTTCTTGGCGATTTATATACTTAATTCCGGATCGCGATGGAAAATCATGAATAAATATAAAGAAGCTAGCAAGGGCTTATTTATGGCGATCGCTTACAGAATGAGTTCTCAAAGTCTAGTTTTAATTCAGGCAATAAAATAGCGCGGATAGTTCTTGCTATGCGATGTATTTGAGAAAGAAACTTGCCAAATATAGCAATTGTTTCCATTGCCAATGATAAATATAAATGGGGGTTTACTTTTTTGATTGGCGATTTTACATAGATAAGGGCTTGGCTCATGCTACACAAAATTAACTTAATTGCAGCCATTTTTCATCATGATGTTTGTTCATCTTTAACATTTTGATTTGACGATGGGATAATTACGATCTAAAATACGTATAATTAATATTTATTGTAGTGTAAATAAATTATCAGCGACTTTGCGGGAATAAAAGTTCGGTTATGCTACAGCATTAATTTTTACTTAAGAGAGGTTAATAATTATGCGATTAAAGAGATGGGAATCTCCCCGTCGTGAAGGCAGAAACGATAAAGGTAGAGGTGGTTCTGCAAGACAGCGACAACTTAAAAAACAACGACAGATGTTGCGAAAAAGGCTGAAAGAAGGCAACAACCTAGACAACAACAAAAATAATAACCAGGGGGAAGAAAAGTTAATCTTTCCCCTATTTTTTTGAGCTTTTTTGTAACTTAAAATATTAGTGTTATTTAAGCTACAGAACCACAGATTATTTGTTAATTAAAAAAATATTAAATATAAATTATACTTATGATTTACAATTTTCAAGTATTAAGGTTTCCCTATCCAACTATTTAAGATTTCGCTAAAATCCCTGAATTTTTGTGTTAGCTAAGTGTTTATTTTGCTATTTTTAAAGCAAATGTAATGTTAACATAAAGGAATCAATAAGCGAATATAAACTTAAGATAAAGATTGCCGAATAATTACTCAATCTGCTTTTTTTTAGGGTAAATTCTATACAGGCTAAGAAGAAATAATTATTACCAGGGAAGCCAAAAATTTACTGTAAAAGCTATTGCATCTCCATGTGTTAACTTCAACCATGCTTCAATCCTTGAAAAAAGTCGGTCTTTTATGAAATCTGACATTTTCAATATTTGGAATGGTTAGTCGTTGTTCTAAGTTCCCATTTGACACAAGGAGTAACTTATGGTAGGAATTTTTCTACCGAAACAAAGAGTGCTTGATTTTCCGATTACTGCTTTACGCTTTGACGATCAGATACAAACAATACTGAGGTGGGCGATCGCTCGCGAAAGCAAAACTGTTTGCATAGCCAACGTACATATGCTGATGGAGGCTCATTGGAATCCACAGTTTGCTAGTGTTTTAAAAGACGCAGATATAATCACTCCTGATGGAATGCCTTTAGTTTGGATGATGAGGCTTTTGGGAGCGCGTTACCAAGACCGCGTAGCAGGGATGGATGTTTTGTTAGCATTGTGTAAGCTAGCGCAAACACAAAACGTCAGTGTTTTCTTTGCGGGTTCTCAACCAGATATTCTTTCGAGAATGCAAAAAAGGTTAGAGCAGGAATTTCCTAAGTTGAAAATTGCAGGGATGGAACCTTTGCCCTTTCGTCCCATGACTGAAACTGAAGACAAAGCTTTGATTAAGATGATCAACAACAGTGGTGCAGGTTTGGTGTTTGTATCTTTGGGGTGTCCAAAACAAGAAAATTGGATAGCTCAACATAAAGATAAAATCCAGTCGGTGATGATTGGGTTGGGTGGAGTTTTCCCTGTTTATGCAGGAATTCATAAACGCGCACCCCGCATGATACGAGACTTGGGTTTTGAATGGTTATATCGGTGGTTGCAAGAACCTCGGCGTCTCTGGAATCGTTATACACAGACCATTCCAGCTTTTATATTATTGGCTTTGAAGCAACTGTTGATGTCGAGTTCTTTTAGTACTCCATTTCGTATACGTGAACGCTACTTGGGATGGAGAGATTAGTAGTTGTGGTGATTTTAGGTCAGCGCGATCGCTTCAATTGCCAAAAAAATTTTGCTCTTAATTAACTTGTGTGACTACATTCAAGCTTCAACCCACAGTTGTTATTTGATACCTAACAGGGTGCATCACAAACTTTTTATTACCATCTAATCATGCTTTCGGATTCTTACAGGGGATTTGAAGTTGATGAAGTACACACCGATTATCTCAAAGCCAAGTATAAAGCCTGTTTGACTTTAGAATTCTGGCGTAGCTGTATTCAGAATTCTGCTGTATTTCCTTTCTTATGCTGTTTCGACGTACATTTAGTTTTTGCATCAAATTAAAACTAGTACCAGTAGATTTTCTGAGAAAAATGTCCGGAACAGCAGTAAAGTACTTAGAAGTATATTACAGAATGTTCTCCGAGTAAATACTAATGCATCCATTTTTCGTGAAGCATTTGACCATAAATTATCAACAAATAATTCGGATGATTTTGTAGTTGTCTATGTTGCCTAAAGTAACTTTGTGTAAGCCTTCCGGAGTTTTAAAGCTAAAGTTTCCATCTTGATTTAATACTTTTTGCCAAAAGCTCCAGTTGATTTCAAGCTTAGACAAAATTACAAATATTTCCTGATATGAAGATTAGCGAAGGAAATACTAAAAAAATAACAAAGGCAGTATTTTTTCGGAGATGTCTATTGACTGCAAAACAATCACACGTTCTTTAATTGATGCAACATACAGGTAAGTAGATGGACAGCAAAGAACTCATCATTGAGTCGGGTAGAACTGAGAGCCAGTATTGGCGAGACTTGTGGAAATACAGAGAGCTATTCTACTTTCTGGCATGGCGCGATATTTTAGTGCGCTACAAGCAAACTGTAATTGGTATGGCATGGGCATTGATTCGCCCGTTTCTAACGATGGTGGTGTTTAGCTTTATCTTTGGAAGTTTGGCGAAGCTACCCCCGGAGGGCAATGCACCTTACCCGATACTGGTCTTTTCAGCTCTGCTACCCTGGCAGTTTTTCTCTGGTGCGTTAAGCGAATGCAGCAACAGTTTAGTTGCCAACGCTAACCTGCTTTCTAAGGTCTACTTTCCCCGATTGATTGTCCCTACCAGTGCGGTGATTGTCAGCTTTGTAGACTTCCTGATTTCGGGCATGATACTGCTGGGGTTGATGGCATACTACAACTTTGTACCTGACTGGCGCATTCTGACTTTGCCACTATTTATATTGATAGCCTTTGCCGCATCAATCGGTGCGGGGTTATGGCTGGCAGCTTTAACCGTTGAATATCGTGACTTCCGCTATGTCGTGCCATTCATCGTCCAGTTTGGTTTGTATGTCTCCCCTGTCGGGTTTAGTAGCAAAATTATTGCTGAACGGTATTCCGAACAGGTGCGGTTGCTGTATTCGCTTAACCCGATGGTAGGAGTAATTGACGGTTTCCGGTGGGCAATTTTGGGCGGTGAATCGCAGATATATTTACCTGGCTTTGCATTGTCTGTGGCTTTAGTGATTCTAATGCTTGTCAGCGGAATTTGGTATTTCCGCAAGATGGAACGCACATTTGCTGACGTAGTTTAGGGAGGAGTAGATTGACGTGTCTGATACAG
>JBPCQW010000556.1:0-13774 GCA_050997715.1 Hassallia sp. | reverse complement strand
TTAGGGATGTTCTGGCGGAATGTTGCTAGGAGTTTATTTCTAAATGAAACCCCATTATATTATCTCTGCTAAATCGCACATATTGTAAAGACGTTCCTACGGAACGTCTCTACGACGGTTGTGGTGTTTTTATTAGTGTTGATAAACACGGACACAATATTACATGAAAAGCTCCTAACACACAAGTGCTAGGAGTTATAAATTTAAACCCACATCATTGAATTTTTGCAAATTGCATCTAGTATAAGCACCGAGTAAAGTCAAAATGAAAAAGAAAGAAGGAAAAAACTTTTATCTTTTAACCTTACTGCCGATCTACTCTTTTTCAAATAGGCATTAGAGATGAAAACTTCTCTGACTCGGCTGCTGCAAGGGTGGGATTGTCCCACCCATTATCCTTGGCTTTTACTTGGCAAATTTCTCTGCAATTTTGCTCTTAGCAGCTTTAAATTGTGTAGACAATTGTTCGCTTTCTTGAGTGCTCAAATTGTTGCGAATAGCAGCAAACATTGTGCTTTCTTCTTGACGAATGTGGTCCCCAACAACATCCATCAATTGTTTGATTTTTTCTTTAAATTGAGGTGAAGATGGATCGATAGCTTTGATTTGATCTAGCTTCTGCTTCATGTCAGCTTGCTCGTCATACAACTCTTGAGTATCGTTTTGACCGTAGAAAGAACGTACTCTTGGGTAAACAACTTCTTCTTCTGCTTCAGCGTGAGCGGATAGATCCTTGTAGATTTGACCGAAGTATTCTTGGATCTTTTGAGGATCGTTGCTTGCCAGCAGTTCGGTAAACAGAGTGTTTACTTTCATGTGATCCATCCGGATAAGATCCTGGATGTTCATGTCTTGCTTATCGGTGTTTTGGGTAACAACACTACCGACAACACCGCTGAATGCTGCCATAGCGTCTTGGACTCGTGCCCAAATACCTTGGTCTGCATCTTGTCCTGTGAGTTCACGGACACCCAAAATTTCTAGAACACCTTTGAGTTGCTCTTGGTGAGCGCGGTTTTCAAAGTTAATCGTGTTCAAAGGTCCAATAGCTGCCATAACATCGGCACCGACTTTTTGACTAGCCTTGTGAATGGTCAAGCCAGACATTACTTGTTGGTGCTTCAGCAATTCATGCTGAAATACTTTTTCATACAAGCTCAATTTTGAGCCTTGCATCAATTCCCCAAGCTTTTGAACCATTTCTTTAATGGTGTCTTTGGGTTCGCCATGTACGCCATACTGGACAATAACAGTTTCCAAAATGCCCATGTTTTTTTGGTCATCATTGAGCATGTCTTGGAAACGCTTGCTGATTTCCGAATCATTGGCTTCTTTCAAAAACAATTGCTCATTTTGAATCAACAATTGTTGTAGCGCTTTCATGTCTGCCAATTTCGTGGCGATCGCAGAGCGCTTGGTATCATCTAAAGTCGCTACCATTTTTTGTTCTCCTCTGAAAAACTCTTTAAATCAGTGTTAACACTACGTTGCCACAGGGTGTTGGATGATTCCATCTTTCTTTTGAGCGATGCCACTCAAACTAAAGTTATAAAAATGAGAATTTTGTTAATAAATCTTATCCTTATACTTTTAGATAGATAACAGTCTTATCTTCACTCCATCGCCAGATAGATAAATTTTTTCAGCCAATTTTCTAGATTGACTCAAGGATAGTCGCACCGGAGATAAAGCCAGAATGCCAGACAGTCCTGGACTGGGAGAGCAGGCACTAAATAAAGCCGCAGAAATAGGGTTATCTAGCCAATTAGATGAAGTCGAAAATTTAGATGTAGATATCAAAACCGATCCGCTCAAACTGATTCAGGGACAAGTGGATGAAGTCACGATTGAAGGCAAAGGTTTGGTAATGCAAAAAGACCTCCGGATGGAGGAATTAGAAATGCATATGAGTAGCGTTGCCATCAACCCTCTGAGTGTTGCTTTTGGCAAAATTGAACTCACCCAACCAACTCAAGCCAGTACGCGGGTTGTATTAACTGAAGCTGATATCAATCGCGCTTTCAATTCGGAATATGTGCGATCGCAACTCCAAAGTCAGAAAATACACGTTAATGGGCAATTGATGACAATTGAACCTCAACATGTAGACTTTCGCCTACTAGAAACGGAAAAAGTAGCATTAAATGCCAGTATATTGTTAAAAGAAAGTCAAAAGCAAGTTGCTTTTACAGCAACACCTCGCGTAAGTGCTAACGGGCAAAGTGTTTCTCTAGAAAATGTCGAATACAGCGATAGTGAGGAATTCTCGCCAGAATTAACCAAAGCTTTGGTACAACAAACCAGCGAAATTTTGAATTTGAGTAACTTCGATTTAGAAGGAATTAGCCTGCGAGTCAAGCAACTCAAAGTAGAAGCAGGTAAATTAACGCTACAAGCTGAAGCTTACGTTGAGCAAATTCCCTCCGCTTAAAAACTAATAAATTGAGGATAAAAATGGAAACTACAGATACAAACCAAACAAGTTCTACACCTTTTCCCAATATTCCGCCACTTATTGAAAGTGACGACAGAGAGTATATGGATACTGGTGTACCCAGCACGGTAGCGATCGCTGGACATCCTTTGCACCCTTTGAGTGTCATCTTCCCCATCGCGTTTTTAGCTTTAGCGTTAGGAACCGATTTTGGCTACTGGTTAACTCGTGATTTTTTCTGGGCTAGAGCTTCAATATGGCTAATCGGACTCGGATTAGGTGCAGGTCTGTTAGCAGCTGCGATCGGTATGAGCGACTTTTTGCAAATTGAACGAGTCCGTAAACGCAGCGCGGGTTGGGTACACATGATACTTAACGTCGCGATTTTAGTTTTATCACTCGTCAACTTCCTGCTGCGTTGGGGCAATGCTGACGCGAGAATATTACCTTGGGGATTATTAATTTCGCTTCTTGTCGGTACGCTGACTAGTGCTTCTGGTTGGTTTGGTGCTGAACTCTCATATCGGCACAAAATCGGTGTTGTCGGTGCTGGTAGTAGAAGATATCCGTAATCAGGATGGAGTATAAAGGATAAAACACAATTCAGGAGTCAGAATTCAGGAGTCAGAATTTTGGAGTCAGAATTCCAATCAGTAAATTTTTATATCACTCGCTTATTCTGACTCCTGGCTACTGAATTCTCTCTTCATAAAAAATGAAGTTGAATTCAGCCTCTATACTTTTCCCTTGAGAAGATGCGACAAAACCGTAAACAAACAATATTCATCATCTTGTCTTTGCTCATCGTTGTACCGATGGGCTTTTTATTTAAGTACTACACGGGTCTTGCTCATAAATGGTTTAATGATTACGGAGCTGCTGTATTGTATGAAATATTTTGGTGCTTATTCGCGTTTTTGTTTACTAGAAGTCGCCCATTTATACAACAAATTCCTCTAGGGGTTTTTGTTATTACCTGTATCCTAGAATTCTTACAACTTTGGCATCCCCCTTTATTGACAGATATTCGCGCCACTTTAATAGGTAAATGGTTACTTGGAACTACCTTTGCTTGGTGGGATTTTCCTCATTATTTGTTAGGTTGTGTTTTAGGTTGGTTGTGGCTACGACAATTACAGAAAATAGGCAATGCACAAAAAAGTCAAAGTTAAACCTAATTCCAAACAGCAAAAAATTGAAGAACAACCTGATGGCAGTCTTAGTGTACATTTAAAATCACCGCCTATAGATGGTAAGGCGAATGAAGAGTTAATTAAACTGTTATCAGAGAAGTTTGATGTGCCAAAATTTCACATCAGAATTAAGTCGGGTTTATCCTCTCGACAAAAGTTAGTTGAAATTGATATGGAAAGTTAAGGTTTTTGATTTTCGCTCTTAATGTAGGTGGTTTAATTAAGAAACATTTAGTTACCAGGTTTAGTCTAATAAGACACAGTTTTATCTTGTTACTAGGCTTTGCCTAGTAACGCTTTTCAGAGGGTTGCTTCCTGGTGAATGATAAATTTTGTAGAAGGTGATGCAGAGCCTGATATAAGCCATTCCCTGGCAGAGCCAGCGAAGGGAAGGTAAATAATGATTATAATTCCTGAGTAATGCTGATGTGTCCAGGTTCAGCTTTGACTCGTTCTATCCAAGCTTTGATATGGGGAAATCTTGACAAATCAAATCCACCTTCATGAGCTACATGAGTGTATGCAAATAAACAGATATCAGCAATGGTATAACGTTCGGCAACAAAGAAGATATGAGACTTTAAATGTTGTTCCATCAAGCTAAGTGCCGCGTATCCACCTTTATGTTTTTCTTCTAAGGCATCTTTATATTCTTCGGCTTTACCTAAAACAGAAATCCAATATCTGGGGGTAGCGATAAAAGGTTCATGGCTGGATTGTTCAAAAAATAGCCATTGCAGTACTTGCGCTCGCAAGACGCGATCGTAAGGCAAAAACTCTGTTCCTTCGCTCAGGTAAAGCATAATAGCATTTGATTCTGCTAAATATTTCCCTGGTTCAATTTCCAAAACTGGAATCTTGCCGTTTGGATTTTTACTTAAAAATTCTGGCGATCGCGTCTCGCCTTTAGTTATGTTAACCTCTACTCTCTCAAAGGGAATGCCAAGTTGTGTCAATAAAAGACGTATCTTATAGCCATTGCCAGAAGGTAAAAAATCGTACAAATGGAGTGTTTCCATGTCTAAAAATTATTGGGAGGAATATATAGAGAATTCAGAGATTGGAATAGAATATCTTATCAAATTCTTTTAAAAAAAACCGGACAAAATTTGAATTATATTTACTCCTTATGTAGGAACTAGATTTCTCTGAAAAAACAAAAAAACAAAAGTATTATTTGTTTATGGTATTTAGTTGTTAAATTTTAATCAGCGGTTGAAAATAAAAGTATGTGTGGAAGATTTACTTTGAAGCAGCCGGCAGAAGCAATTGCCGCTGTGCTGGCTTCTGCCTGGCCAAATAACCAAACTTTTGATGTAGAAAAACTGCCACAATTGTCAGCGCAATATAACATTGCACCTACGCAAATGGTGGCAACAGTGTTACACAACTCAGAAAGCAACCAGCGAGAATTTAACTTTTTACGTTGGGGGTTAATTCCTTCATGGGCAAAAGACATCAGCATGGGGGCAAAGCTGATCAACGCTAGGGCAGAAACTGTCGCAGAAAAACCCGCTTTTCGTTCAGCTTTCAAACGCCGGCGTTGTTTGGTGCTAGCGGATGGCTTTTATGAATGGCAGCGTCTAGATGGCAAAAAGCAGCCTTTTTACTTTCGTCTGCAAGATGGACAACCTTTTTGCTTTGCTGGATTGTGGGAGCAATGGGAATCGCCAGAAAAAGAGAAAATAACCTCGTGTACAATTTTGACTACAGAAGCTAACGAAGTATTAAAACCAATCCATGATCGGATGCCTGTGGTTCTCGATAAGAAATATTACGATTTGTGGTTAGATCCACAAGTACAAAAGCCGGAAGCATTACAACAAGCATTACATCCCTACCCGGCTAGCGCTATGACTGCCCATCCAGTCAGCACTTTGGTAAACAACCCCAAATACAATCATGCTGATTGTATAAATTCAATTCGATAAGGGAATTACCTCAGCAATCAGTTAAATTAACTAATGAGGGATAAAAGCCATTAAAGAATTACAACTTTTCGTTTATTAGCTGCAACCAAAGCGTTTGTTACTATATGCCAAGAACCCAGAAGAACGATAATTTTATTGACAAGTCCTTTACGGTGATGGCAGATATCATCTTAAAGATCCTGCCAACCAACAAAAAAGCCAAAGAAGCTTTTGTTTATTACCGAGATGGAATGTCAGCACAGGGAGATGGTGAGTATGCCGAAGCCTTAGATTACTATCAAGAAGCCCTAACATTAGAGGAAGATTCCTACGATCGCAGTTATATCCTCTACAATATGGGGCTAATTTACGCTAGTAACGGCGACCATTACAAGGCTTTGGAGTTGTATCATCAAGCAATTGAGTTGAACCCACGCTTACCCCAAGCCTTAAACAACATTGCCGTGATTTACCACTTTCAAGGCGAAAAAGCTAAAGAAGCTGGTGATCACGACGGTGGTGAAGCACTGTTCGATCAAGCCTGTGATTATTGGATTAGAGCCATTCGTTTGGCTCCCAATAACTACATCGAGGCTCAAAACTGGCTGAAAACCACCGGGCGATCGCAAATTGACGTATTCTTCTAAAAGTGAGGAGTCTGGAGTCTGGAGTCTGGAGTCTGGAGTCTGGAGTTATGAATTACTAATCTTCGCTCCTAACTTCTAACTCCTAACTTCTAACTCCTAACTTCTAACTCCTAACTAAAAAACATATGATTGACCGTGAGCAAGTTCGTAAAGTAGCCCTTCTCGCTCGTTTAGAATTGACACCAGAAGAAGAGGAGCAATTCACCACTCAGTTGGGAAATATTCTGGATTATGTTCAACAGCTAGATGAACTGGATGTCAGCAATGTTGCACCAACAACACGGGCTATTGATGTCAGCAACGTCACAAGAGAAGATAAATTGCAACCCTATTCTGACCGAGAAGCTATTCTCAACGGTGCCCCAGAACAGGAAGGCGAATTTTTCAAAGTGCCAAAAATTATGAATGTTGAATAGTTAATTGTTAATTGACGGTTAACTCCTAAATTCTATAAAGACGCCAAATTTGAGCCAGCGCGTTGCGGTGAAACACGAGCGCGGATGCCTTAACCGTTCCGCACTCATTGTTAAACCCGAAAGAAGCCAGTTATGAACACAGCGTTATCTTTTACTCTATATCAACAAATGCGAACAGCCCTAGTTAAGTGGGTTGATTTAGCAGAACCAGAGTGGAACCTACTTGCATCAAATTTTCAAGTTAAAACTGCCCAAAAACAAGAATACATTCTTCTCCCTGGAGCAAAAGTACACGAACTCTACTTTGTCTGTAGTGGGCTACTCCGTTTTTACTACATTACAGACGATGGGATGGAATCAAACAAAGCATTTATTGCTGAAAACACTTTTGCAGGTTCCCTTGCAGCTTATAATCTTGATTTACCTATCCTATATGGTGTTCAGGCTCTAGAGCCAACGATGTTTTTAGCTGCAAGCTTTAGCGACTTTGTAGCTCTATTTGAGCAACACCCAATATTTGACAGACTGGGACGAAAGTTAGCAGAGTGGTTACTCATAAGAAAAGAACTGCGAGCTAGAAGCTTATTGCAACAACAAGCTACCGAGCGGTATCTCGATTTTGTGAAACAATATCCCGACTTAGTTAAACGAGTACCGCAATATCATATTGCTTCCTATTTGGGAATTACAGAAGTATCCCTATCCCGACTAAAACGTACAGCGTAAAACCTTTTTATTATCATTTGTTAATGCGTTTCCATTATCCCCACAGGTAAATTGTATTGGCAACGCAATGGAGATGAGTATGAAAGTTGGTTTCATTGGCACGGGAATTATGGGAAGTCGGATGGCGAGTAATCTGCTTCTTAATAATTATGAAATAATTATTTTTAATCGTACCCAAGACAAAGCTACCTCTCTTATCAAGAATGGGGCTTTATGGGCAGATACTCCTGGAATTGTAGCAAAACAAGTTGAGATTATTTTCACCATGTTGGCAAATCCAGAAGCCGTTATGGATGCAGCACTTGGAGAAAATGGCTTCTTAGACAACCTTGCACCAAATGCTTTATGGGTAGATTGCAGCACAGTTCATCCCTCATTTTCACGTCAGATGGCAACGGAGGCTCAAAGCAAACAAGTCAGGTTTTTGGATGCTCCTGTAGCTGGCTCTAAAAACCAGGCTCAAAAAGCAGAATTAGTATTTATGGTGGGAGGAGATACAACAGATGTGAAAACTTGCCAACCTTTGTTTGAAGCTATGGGAAGCAGGTTTATTCACGTTGGAGAATGTGGGATGGGAACTTCTTTAAAACTAGCAATTAATTTATTACTGGGTACATCAATGGCAGCTTTTGCCGAGGCGATAATATTAGGGCAAGCTTTGGGTATTTCACAAGAGATGTTGCTCAAAGTTTTGTTGGGAGGACCAGTAACTGCACCCTTTTTAACGACAAAGAAAGAAATGTTTGAACTTGAAGATTACGAAGCTGAATTCCCTCTGCAATGGATGCAGAAAGACTTACACATGGTAGCGATCGCAGCTAACGAAGCAGGTGTAGCAATACCAGTTACAAGTAATGTGAAAGAATTATACCGTTTAGCTATGCAACAAGGGCTAGGTGAAAAAGATTTTTCGGCTATCCATAGCTTTCTTAAACAAGGGAGTAGAAACCAATAGAAGGAACTTTACCCAACGGCAGCAAAAACCAAAATCAATTTTACCTATTTCCTGCGGGCTAAAAACGAAACACCCCTTAACCGATACTGAGCGCTTTTCGATGTTAGGGAGAAAAGACACGACTAACGTAAAAAATCTATGATGACAGAGGGAGTTCCCAAGAAATTGGGAAGCCTACACGTCTCACTCGCAAAGTAGCTGTAAGTAGTTCACCACTATCAAAGGAGAGAATTTATGGGTTTGGGAATCCTCAAAGATGGTAAGTGGATATCACGAAGGGAGCAAGAAGACTCAGAAGGTAAATTTGTCCGTCCTTCAACCACTTTCCGCAATAAAATTACTGCGGATGGGTCGAGTGGGTTTAAAGCTGAATCTGGACGCTATCATCTTTATATCTCTTGGGCTTGTCCTTGGGCTTGTCGCACTGCGATTATGCGCTCTTTGAAAGGGCTAGAAGATGCGATCGGCTTATCGGTGGTTGCTGCGGAAATTCACGATAACAGCTGGGAATTCTCAGATGAACCAGGAAGCATTCCCGATACAGTCAACAAGACAAACTATCTTTGGCAAATTTATCTCAAAGCTGACTCAAATTACAGTGGACGAGTGACAGTCCCAGTTTTATGGGACACACAAACTAACACGATTGTCAATAATGAGTCCCGCGAAATTATGCGGATGTTAGATACAGAATTTAATGCCTTTGCCAAACCAGATGTAAACTTTTATCCTGAAGCTTTGCAAAAAGTTATTGACGAGACAATTGACGCAATTTACCAACCAATCAATAACGGTGTATATCGGGCAGGATTTGCCACTTCTCAGTCAGCTTACGATGAAGCGGTCACGGAATTATTTACACAACTTGACCAGTGGGAAAAAGTTTTAGAGGAGCAACGTTATCTCTGTGGGAATCAAATTACGGAAGCGGATTGGTGTATGTTTACCACTTTGTTTCGCTTCGATGCTGTATACTACGTCCACTTCAAATGTAACTTACAGCGGATTGTCGATTATCCCAATTTGTGGAATTATCTCAAAGACCTTTACCAACAGCCGGGAGTTAAGGAAACTTGCAACCTTGACCACATCAAACGGCATTATTATATCAGCCATCCCAATGTTAACCCAACCGGGATTGTGCCTAAAGGACCAAGGATTGATTTTGATGCACCACATAAACGCGATCGCGCTTATGCTGTCTCTACCAAATGATACTAATATTTTTTTCCGAATCGTATCATGTCATGCAGCAACCGTCGTAGAGACGTTCCCACGGAACGTCTCTACAATATGCGTGATTTAGTCAACATGATATCAGGCGATCGCTCTTTATTTTCTCTTCCCCCTTTACACTCACAATTCCCCAACCCGGTTTCTATTAAAAATTGTTAAGAAGCCGGGTTTTTAGTGTCAAAGTATGTAATTTTTGAATTCGCAAATATACTCAAATAAGTTGGGAATTAACAGAAACTTGCTGTAGTTATTGTTTGTTAGTTCTAAATAATCATGAGTAATGACTTTTTAATTGTCACTTTTTATGAACTATTCTACGTATTTCCTGGATTTTATCCTCTGAGTCTAACTTTAGGATGAATGAGCGATCCCCTAGGATAGATGAGCGATCCCCGCTCTGGCAATTACATTAAAAGTGCCGATAAACATCTTTTTAACTCAGAAGCGAAATATGAATAGTTGTCCTTGTTGCTCCCACAAATTACTACGCCATATTCGTTGCTCAAATGTTTACTGGTTTTGTTCCCATTGTCGGCAAGAAATGCCAAATTTTGAGTATTCGTCTAAAAAGGCGATCGCTTTATCTCCTCAACTTGCCCGCAAACCTAGACCTTCTATGGCAATTTCGCCTGTAAAATTGCCGATAGAAGCTGTTGAAGTAAAAACTAGCGTTGCCGTTAAAGTTTGAAAGAAAATTGGTAATTGGTAATGGGTAATTGGTAATAAGTAATGGGGAAGTAAAAGGTTATTTGCATCCCGTAAGTATTTATACAGGATTATATGAGACATTCTTTCCGTTACTCATTCCCCATTACCAATTCCCTATTCCCGACTTATTTAAGCGCTTTAAAGCCAGCTTTTTCTGCTGTTAATGTATCTTTAAAGCAGATATCCGGCTTCACTTTGTCATAATCAGGAGTCTTGGCAATGTGATATATATTGCCTCGCTTCTTCGTTACCTTGCCCTTAACAAGCGCATCATTAGGACAAGTAGTTGCGTTTGTAGGTTTTACCCCAAGCTTTGCTGCCTCAGGGGGAATAGAAGCGTTACTTCCTGACTCACCTGAATTGCTAGAAGGTGAACTTCCAGTCGTGCTGGCAGGACTTGCAGTAGCGCCGGTATCAGGTGCTTCAGCTTTTTTACCACAGCTGGTGAGGGTTAAAACGGCTAACAACGCCAAAGCGATAGTAGATTGACGAGGTTTGAGTAGATTGTTCATGTAGGACAAATAGTCTAGCCGATTGTAACTTCGTCTGTGTTGACATCGGTAGCACCACTAACATCTTGAGCGATCGCCACCATTTCATCCAAAATGTCTTGACTGGGGACTTCCCCTTTTAACACAACCGTGCTGCCTGTCTGAGCGACGTATAGCGAATCAATATCATCAAACTGCGAGTCTTCGTCAAAAGCAAGCGCAACTCGTTTTGCTAAACCACTTTGGTCATATTCTCCATTTAATCCCACTCGCTCTAGTGGAATCTCTTCCCCTGAATCATCAGCAGCGACTGATTCCGGATTTACTTGAGCATCATCCGGTTTTTCCATCCCAAAAAGTCTTTGTAACCAACCCATAATTAAATGTTCCTTTTTTGATTTACACAGAAAATTATCGTTGAAAATTGGTAATTGGGCATGGGGCATTGGGGAAGGAATTCCCCCTTCTCCCCCTTGTCCCCCTTGTCTCCTTGTCTCCTTGTCTCTCCGTCCCAGTCCCTATTCCCCATTACCTACAGACTTCTTGCAGGGTAGCAGTGAAGTTTGGGTAAGAAATGGCAGCAGCTTCAGCGCGTTGGATAATGGTGGTACCAGTCGCAACTAAAGAAGCGATCGCTAAACTCATGGCAATTCTATGATCTGTATGGCTATCTACATCAGTACCCACTAAAGGAGTACCCCCTGTAATTTCCATACCATCGGGTAATTCGGTGACTTTTGCACCCATTTTATTGAGTTGCTCTGCCATTACCGCAATGCGATCGCTTTCTTTTACCCGTAATTCCTCCGCATCTTTAATGACTGTTGTACCCTCGGCAAATACTGCCGCTACCGCCAAAATCGGAATTTCATCAATTAATCTGGGTATGAGATCCCCTTGAATCGTACAGCTTTGCAAACGGCTGGAACGTACTCGTAAATCGGCTACGGGTTCCCCAGCAACTTCGCGCTGATTTTCCAGTTGGATATCAGCTCCCATCATCGCTAAAGCATCTAAAATACCTGTGCGGGTGGGATTAACGCCGACATTTTCCACCACCAAATTAGAATCGGGTACAATAGCCCCAGCCACCAACCAAAAGGCAGCGGAACTGATATCCCCAGGTACAATTACTTTTTGCCCATACAGTTGAGCAGGACCTGTAACAGTGACGCTATTGGTGTCCGGGTCAACGCTCAGTTTTGCACCAAACGCTCTTAACATTCGTTCGCTGTGGTCGCGGGAAAGTGCTGGTTCGGTGACAGTAGTTTGTCCCTCGGTCATCAAACCCGCTAAAAGAACGCAGGATTTAACTTGAGCAGAAGCGATCGGTGATTGATAGTGAATTGGTTTGAGGGCAACTCCGGCAATTGCTAGAGGTGCTAAAGAGTTATTTTTGCGTCCCCAAATTTGCGCTCCCATTAGTTGTAAAGGTTTGACAACACGAGACATCGGACGCGATCGCAAAGAACTATCACCCGTTACAGTAAAAAAGCCCCCCGGATGAGAAGCTAAAATTCCCAACATCAATCGCAGTGTCGTACCAGAGTTGCCGGCATTTAACACATCAACTGGTTCTCGCACTCTTCCTAAACCAATACCCTTAACCCGCACTAATTCTGTATTTAGTTCCGAAATTTCTGCACCCATAGCTTGAAAACAGCTAGCAGTGCTGCGGGGATCTTCTCCTAAAAGAAGTCCTTGGATTTCGGTTTCACCTTCAGATAGTGCCCCCAACATCAAAGCACGATGGGAAATAGATTTATCTCCCGGTACTCGGATGCGACCCTGTAAAGATAAACCGACAGGGGGTCGCTGGATAATTAAGTTTTGAGAAGCGTTTTCTTTAGTTTCTACGGTTATAACTGAAGCCGACATTAGGATAAACTGGCAATTAAGCTGCATCGGAAGTTGACAATTTGGCAAAGCTAATGCCGCCGCAGGTTACTTCCTTCCTAGTATCGTATCGCTTTCTGCTGTATGAAACTTACCGAAATCCCAATCAAGAATGCAGAAGTCAGAATTCAGGAGTCGGGAGTCGAGAGTCGGGAGTCAGAATGCAGAATGCAGAAGTCAGAATTCAGCAGTCAGAATGTAATTAAGTAGCTTTTTACACCGCTATTTAGTAGTCTGCCAACCCAAAAATGACGGGTGAAGGCAAGCAGGGGAAGCAGGGGAGACAGGGGGACAAAAGAACTTGATTTTCTTAGCATAAACCAAGCATTGTTGGTGTGGCGAACCACTAGGCTAAAGACCCTCTCAAGAAACAAAGAAAGTGCATAAAACGCCGCTTATACAGTCTACGCAGCTTCGCACAAAATTCAATTTACCAATTCTGACTCCTAACTCCTAACTCCCGACTCCCGACTCCTGTTACCTAAAAGTCTTCACAAGCAAAGCTTATACAGTAGCTTTCGCAGCGAAAACCGTGATTTTTGCTTTTTAAATTCAAATTTTGGCTGTTTTTATCCTGATTTGGCTCAATCCCAAATCAGCAGATTCAGTTAATATTAAGCATGTTTTATTAAATTGCTTACCCTAACCTGCTACACCTAGTATTGATTTCTTTTTGTTCAATAGCTGAAGTGCCCATTACGCTCCCATGCTCACCCATCACCGCAAGCCCGTGTGCTTATCACTCATTTCCACAGACCTCCCTGTTTGGTCTGTTGTTGAAACAGCCGGGACATTGTATCAAAAAGATAGTGACCGGTTCCATTTATTATTGACTGCACCACCCTTAATTAGTTGCGAAGTAACGACTCCCCCAAGTCTAGAAGATACCCCTCACCCAGGACAGCGCAAGGCTCAACCTCCGAGCAGTCCGAGGATTTTATGGATGGAAATTTCACCTTACCGAGTAATTATGACTATGCAAGGTAACGCTCAGTTAAGTTACCGTCACTTCTGGGAACAAGGCGTTTATGGTATTACTCGTTATTGGTTGCCTACAGAGTCATTACATCCTCACGAACCTATTCGCTTACGCAATTTTACTCGCAGCTTAACTCTCACCGGACACCCTTTGCCAGAGCATTTACGGGTAGAATACGAATTG
>JBPCQW010000542.1:0-9319 GCA_050997715.1 Hassallia sp. | reverse complement strand
TAGCAGATGGATTGGATACACTTGCACGTCAAGCTAGAAGCTTATCGTCTTTCCATTCATCCCCCACACTCCGACGGGGTTGTGGGGCTTTTTGCCTTGGGGCGATTGTGGTCGTGGTGAGCGCGATCGCTTCCTCATACCGCTATATTGAGGCTCTCAAGCAGGGGTTGAAGGATTTAGTTGAATTATAACAAAGAATAACATTTGGTTCGCGCTATTACATCGCGAACCGATTTTATTTTTCCACATCCCGTGAAAAGTCAGAACAACTCCTCCAACACATCCAAATCTCCGCATTCGGCACAAAAAACACAGTTTCCTGCTGTAGATAAAGCTGTACTAAGTTCTATAATTCATGAAATCCATAATTAATCGTAGAGACGTTCCGCCAGAACGTCTCTACAATAAACTATTGATTTGACTTATCTGATGAAAAATCAACAACTAACGGTGAACTTCCGTTGTGTAATTTTACCTGCGTAGGTAGCGCAGTATCACCTGGCTTTGGAGTTTGTTGATTCCATAAAATCATCGACAATAGCCCATCTACCAAGCCATTACTGGTGCCATTGCTACCCCCAACCAACACATCTGGAATCAAACGGACATTGCCATCGCCTATAATTTGCATCAGTTGGATCGCGGTATATCCGTGAGTTCCCAAAGCTTGCACACCAGCACTGTAACTTTCCGCTTTCGCGTTACCGGTAGCGCGGATACCTTCAGCTTCACCAATCGCTTTCAGCTTAATAGCTTCCGCTTCACCTGTTGCTTGTTGAATTTGCGCGTTAGCTTGCAACTGGGCAATTGTTACACCTTGTTCCGATTTCACCAACTCTTGCTGAATATTAGCTATTGCTGTTTCTCTTACCAGTTGCTGACGCTGAGTTTGTGCCATTTGCTGCACTTCGTAAGTTTTGCGTTGTTCCTCAGCAATTTTACGGTCTGTCAGCGTATGCATTAGTTCTTCGGGTGGAGTAATCAAACCAATCAACGAATCCACCGCTTGCACATCATAAGCACGCAATGCAGATTTGACATATTCAGAAGCTTCAACTTGGCGATCGCTTCGGGCAATCAAGAAATCCAAGATAGTATACTCTTGAGCGGAGTTGCGGAAATAATTCCCCACAATTGGACGCAAAACCTGATCGATAACGTTTTGCATCGAACCTAAGCGGGAAATGACTTTTGGTGCATCTGAAGCACCAATGTGGATAATTTGGAATATCTCTAAATCATAGCTAAAACCATCAAATGAGAGCAGTTTTAGCGCCTTCAAATTTGTATCGTAACCGTGCTGACCAGTAATTCTATCAGTAAAATTCAATACGATATTTGTCGTTGGCACTAGCTCAACTTTCATCACCTTAGTATTGAGCGGATGTTTACCAGGATACAACGGCTCTACCCAAACACCTTTATCTCCTTGGTTTACCAAATTCCCGTGGGTGAAAGCTGCACCGCTGACATCTTGGTGTTCTTTACCTACGAAAGAAATCACCACACCCACATAACCGATAGGAATTTCAGTCATCGGTACTTGTTCGACATTTACCAACCAAGGGTTAAGGTTCCATGAACCCGATAACAAGACCTGTTCTTGCAAACCCCGCTGTCCACCAGCATCAATAAATTTCTGACCATTTTGGAAATTATCATGTCCCTTAATGGTGCATCCAGCGATTTCCCCTGCTGCAATCGATGAACCATCCAAAGTAGTAATAATACCAACCTTTTCTGCTGCTATTTGATGGATGTGCAACTGTTCGGGATTCATCCCGTGTTGGCTGGCATTACTAGCAGTAATAACCTTAAATAAAGCCGTATTGATGCGGTAAGTACCCGCTGTCATAAAAGCAATTTGCCGTCCTTTTTCGCCACCTTGAGTCAGGAATTTCCGCGCATCTTGGAAATTATCGCTATCGACGATTTTGCCTAAAATGCGTTCTGGGGGGATGGATGCGCCATCTGCGGCGACAATCAGGGCGATTTCACCTTGGGCAACAACTATTAGCGATTCTTTTTTAACTGAGTATTGCCAAGCCCAATAGCCCCAGTGCCAACCAGGGGCAAGGGTATCAGCCTGCAAGCCGGCTTCATCGTTAAGAGCTATCAGCCGTCCGGCAGGAAGTCCGCGCCCCTTCAGGTCAAATTTTTTGACAACAATGCCAACTTCACGCTCGCCGATTACCACCAGTCCGCCTAAGAATAGGGGGACAAATATCACTAAACCCCCAACAACAACGATGGGAATCAGTCCCAACGGACTAATTCCCATTGCTTGATATTTGCTGCTATCGATTTTCAGTTGGGCAATCGGCTTGATTTGACTTACCTGGGCTAATGCGGAGGTAGTTTCTTGTGTAGGATAAATTTTGGTGGTCGCAGTGCTAGCAGATTGAATGCTAGTAGCGATCGCTAAAGAAGCAAAGAGCGATGTTGCAAAACGAAATATTTTATTTGACTGACGGCATTCAAAGGAATTTTTACGGCTTTGCATAAAATTTGCCCCTCTGGGCAACAATTATCTAAACTATGACTTCACCAAGGGTTCCCCAGATTTCTGAAATTTACTGCAATTTTATACAAAACTTTATCAGACCCAGCTTTAGGTATTAATAACAAAAAACTACGTTTATCAACAAATTAAGGATTTTATGCTTAGTATGAAAACTCCTCCTATAAAGTTTTTAGGAGGAGTTTTGATTTGTCGGGAACAATATAATTCCCTAACTTAAGTTTGGGCAGATTGGATGTTTACACCATACCGCCGGCAGCTTGAAAGCGTGCGCGTGCGCGTTTGTAAGCTTGTGTTGCCTGGATTTGTGCTTGCCGATCGCCTGCTTGCATTTGATTTACACGAGCTTCTGCTTGATTAAAAGTAGCACGGGCTTCTTCCAGGTTAATTGAGTCGCCTTTTTCCGCACCGTTTACTAGAATTGTGACTTCGTTTTCGTCAACTTCGGCAAAACCACCCATAAGAGCGATCGCTGTCCAACTCTGATTTTTATTTGCACGCACTCGCATCACACCTGTATCCAAAGCGGTCAATAGTGGCGCATGTCCTGTGAGAATACCTACCTGACCAGTAGTACTAGGCAACACTACTTCTTCGGCTACGGCATCCCACACTGTTTTATCTGGAGCAATTACACGAACAGTTAGGGTCATAAAAAGTATAAAGTGTGAAGTTTGAAGTCTAAAGTATGAAGTTTGAATTTCAGCCTTCAGACTTCATACTTCAGCCTTTATTTAACCTTTAAGCTTTTCGCCTTTAGCGATCGCTTCGTTAATGTCGCCTACCAAGTAGAACGCTTGTTCTGGCAGATCGTCCAATTTGCCTTCAAGAATCATTTGGAAGCCTTTGATGGTGTCTTCCAATTTCACGTACTTACCAGGAGAACCGGTGAATACTTCTGCCACAAAGAAGGGCTGAGACAGAAAGCGCTCTACTTTGCGGGCACGAGATACGATCAGGCGATCGTCTTCTGACAATTCATCCAAACCAAGAATGGCGATGATGTCTTGCAGTTCTTTGTAACGTTGCAGATTTGCTTGTACAGCACGAGCGGTGTTGTAGTGTTCGTCACCCACAATGTTGGGCTGCAACATGGTAGAAGTCGAACCTAACGGATCTACAGCCGGATAAATTCCTTTCGATGCCAAACCGCGAGACAGTACTGTTGTACCATCCAAGTGAGCGAAGGTTGTTGCAGGTGCGGGGTCAGTCAAGTCATCCGCAGGTACGTACACGGCTTGAATCGAAGTAATAGATCCCTCGTTTGTCGAGGTAATCCGCTCTTGCAGTGCCCCTACGTCGGTTCCCAATGTCGGTTGGTATCCTACAGCCGAAGGCATCCGACCTAGTAGCGCCGAGACTTCAGAACCTGCTTGTACGAACCGGAAGATGTTGTCAACAAACAGCAGTACGTCTTGCTTGTTCACATCTCGGAAGTACTCAGCCATTGTCAAACCAGACAAACCAACCCGCATTCTTGCTCCGGGTGGCTCGTTCATCTGACCGTAAACTAGAGCAATCTTAGACTCGTTGAGGTTGTCTTTATTGATAACCCCAGATTCCATCATTTCGTTGTAAAGGTCATTACCTTCACGAGTCCGTTCACCCACGCCAGCGAATACAGACACGCCACCGTGTTGGGTGGCGATGTTGTTGATCAATTCCATCATGATCACGGTCTTACCGACACCTGCACCGCCGAATAGACCAATTTTACCGCCACGCCGATAGGGGGTTAGCAAGTCAACAACTTTAATCCCAGTCTCGAACACGGAAGGCTTGGTTTCCAGTTCTGTGAATTTGGGAGCATCACGGTGGATGGGTAACGTTTGTTCAGCATTTACAGGTCCCCTGTTGTCTACAGGTTCGCCAAGAACGTTAAAAATCCGTCCTAAGGTGGCTTTCCCTACTGGCACACTGATGGGAGCGCCAGTATCAGCGGCTTCCATACCACGGACTAAGCCATCGGTGGTACTCATGGAAACGGCTCTCACCTGGTTATCGCCCAGCAGCTGCTGCACTTCGCAGGTCAGGGAAATTTGTTGTCCGGCTTCGTTCGTGCCTTTGACAATTAAAGCGTTGTAGATTTGCGGCATTTTCCCGGTGGGGAATTTAACGTCTACAACCGGACCAATGATTTGAGTAATGTAGCCTATGTTTGTTTTTTCTGCGGTGGTGACCATGCTGGGTCCTAATAAATGAAGCTATATTTGGTGATAGGATCGTCGGCGACTTAAGATTAACGCTCTTTCATCTTCCAGGTTATCACCGAACGACTCCTATCTTCGCCATAAATTGATTCTTAAGACTGATGTCGGAAAGTAGGCAGCAGGCTTTGATGTAAAAGGCTTTGGGGAAGACTAGATCACAAAAAAAGCAAGGATTAGGCGTAGAGGATTAGGGTTTGCTAAAAACCTGGGCTTGCTCACTCTTTGTGCCTCATATTCGCTTGTGCGCCAATATAGCGGTGAGAAATGAGCCTACGTAAACGCGGAAAATAAAAAAGCTGCCGCCAAAGCGATCGCACTTTAGCAGCAGTTATATACCATTTCACTCTGAATATCTAATACACACAATGCCAATGACATTTCGTAAAACCTGATTAATCTAATAAATTATTTCTGAATATATTGATAAAGGTAAATTTCAATACCTTTGGTAATGACCTTTGATGAAAGCTGTGTGGGTAGATGTTCAAATCTCCTGATTGTCTTTAAGATAAGGGTAAGCAACACATAGACACAGCATAAGATATATGAATTTCTCGTCAGCGCGACAACATTTTTATCAAGAAATTCAACAGCCTGATGAGAATATCGATTTGGCAAAAGCGGCGTTATATATTGCACAAGAAGAATATCCCGATATTAATGTTGAACACTACCTCAACGCCCTTGATACAATGGCGGCAGGAGCTAAAAAACGCTTACCATTCGGGCGTTATCCTTTGCGGGTAATTCAAAGTATTAATCAGTATCTTTACGATGACTTGGGATTTGCAGGCAATAAAAAAGACTATTACGACCCCCGGAACAGCTTTTTTAATGATGTGATTGATCGCCGATTGGGAATTCCAATTAGTTTGGCATTGGTTTACATAGAAGTTGCCAAAAGAGTTGATTTCCCAATGGTGGGGGTGGGAATGCCGTTACATTTTTTGATTCGTCCAGATATTCCTGATATGGAGATTTTTGTTGATGCGTTTAATAACGGTGAGGTAATGTTTGCCCAAGATTGCCAAGAACGGCTTTCGCAAATATATCAACAAAGCGTCACGCTGCAACCGGAATTTTTAGCACCGGTGAATCATCGGCAATTTTTGGTGAGGATGCTGACGAATCTGAAATATATTTATCTGAAACAGCAGGATATAGAAAAGGGTTTAGCAGCGGTTGAGAGAATTTTGCTGTTGTTGCCTGATACAGTTTTAGAATTGCGCGATCGCGGTTTGCTTTATTATCAACTTGGTCTGTATCCCCAAGCTACTCAAGACTTGCAAAGTTATTTAACCAGAGTTCCTGATGCTGAAGATGCGCCGGTGATTCGGCGGTTGCTGACTGAGATGGGGAGAGGGTGAGGGAGTGGGGGAGTGGGGGGACAAGGGGGACAGGGGAAACTCCTGACTCCTGACTTCTACCGAAAGCCTTGCTGTACTTCCTGCGCTACTCTTTTAAGCCGTTGCAGTTGTTCTTGCATGTCTTTTTTTGTCCAGGGTTCAGCGAAGGTTTTGAAGCCCCAGCTAATTATCGGGTTGGGAATCTCAAATTCAAAGCGGTTAACTAAGCGCGTTCCTTTTTCGACTGGTTGACATTCCCAGCGATCGCGTCCAGTGAAAAAACCGTCAAAGTCCCACACTACCAACCCCGGTTGTCTTTCCACAACTGTACTATTTAATGTCGGTTTTATTATCGGTATTTGAATTACAAACTTACTTTTACTACCTAAATCGCTACTCCAAGTTTCTCCGATAGGTTCGCAACGCAGCACGGGATTAAGCCAACGGTGCATGAGAGTTAAATCAGTGATACATCTCTCAACCACTGTTGCCGTAGCATTAATTTGAATTGATTGTTCAAAAACAGAAGACATTTTACATCTTTCAAGCTATTGCTGCACTTACAGTAACGCTGTATTTAACGCTGCTATTACACTAAATCAATACTAAAGCCAACTCTACTTTAGAAATAAAACTATATACAATGACACCAAAATCAGTGATAATTTACTGTTTTGGCACTAGTAACTTATCAAAGGTGTTGTTAAACAAGCAGGTAAAAAAAATCATCTTGATGTCAACTGTATATATGATTTTACTGGTAGATTTATAGGCAAAACACTGGTAGATTAACTGGCATGTATATTTGTGCTATACAGTACACGCCAGAATAATATGACGTGTTTTGGAGATAACAGTTTACCTTAATGTGGGAAAACCATGAACACAACTTGGCAAGGAATAACCCAGGTAATGGAACTTGGTTTGTCGATGAGAGTGCAGGATTTTTTGGCACAATCGCCAAGCCTATCAGCAGCTCAAGCGAAGGGAGTCGATTATGTACAAGGAAGTATCCAACAAGTAATTGCATATCTGCCCCGTTTGTTAGGGGCTGTAGCGATTTTGTTGGTAGGCTGGCTAATTGCGACGATCGCTGCTGCGATAGTACGCGGTGTTCTTAATCGCACCAAAATAGACAACCGCATTGCCGCTGGCTTGACTGGTAGCGATACTGTCCAAGTGGAGAAATTTGTCTCTGGCTTGGTCTTTTGGTCTGTGCTGCTGTTAACGGCAGTAGCCGTTTTGAATGCTTTAGATTTGGGGGGAGCGTCTCAGCCGCTGAATTCTTTCCTCAATCAAATTGGTTACTTCTTACCCAGATTGGTGGCTGCGGGACTCATCCTTTTATTAGCTTGGTTAGTAGCTAGCCTCGTTAAGTTGATAACGGTACGCGGACTCAGCGCTTTGCGGCTAGATGAGCGTTTGAATCCACCAGAAACACGAGATGCCGTCCCAAATCTCAATCAGTTGTCTTTGAGTGAGACGATTGGCAACGCTTTATATTGGTTCATCTTTTTGCTGTTTCTCATCCCAGTTTTGGATACTTTGGGGTTACAGCAGGCTTTACTACCAGTACAAAGTCTGGTGACGCAGATTATCTCAATTCTGCCGAATATTTTAGCGGCAGCGTTGATTGCTGTTGTCGGCTGGTTCGTAGCTAATATAGTGCGACGGATTGTCAGCAACTTATTAGCGGCAACTGGAATCGATGATTTGGGCAGACGCTTCGGACTTTCGTCAACTGCGGGAGCGCAATCTTTGTCGTCGATTATCGGTACGATTGTCTACGTCTTGATTTTGATTCCGGTAGCGATCGCTTCCCTGAATGCTTTGCGAATTGACGCGATTTCCTTGCCGGCGATCGCGATGTTGCAGCAAATTCTCAATGCCTTACCTGCGATCTTCACTGCGATCGCCATTTTGATTGTTGCTTATTTCGTCGGGCGATTTGTCGCGGAACTCGTTACAAGTATCCTCACAAGTATCGGCTTTAACAACATCTTCTCTGTTTTAGGTCTGCCAACTCCTGTCAGACGCACCACATATCCAGCAGAAACAGAAGCACCTCCCGCAGCCCGAACCCCATCGGAAATTGCAGGTATCGTTGTTTTAGTTGGTGTAATGCTGTTTGCCACAGTAGCTGCGGTGAATATCTTGAATATTCCCGCCCTCACAGCACTGGTTAGTGGCATAGTAGTCATATTTGGGCGCATTTTAGCGGGATTAATCGTATTTGCCGTTGGTTTGTTCTTAGCAAATCTGGCTTTCAGCATCATTTCCAGTTCGGGAAATGCCCAAGCACGGATTTTGGCTCAGGTAGCGCGGATTGCGATTATCGCTTTGGTTTCGGCAATGGCACTGCAACAGATTGGTGTTGCGAGTGATATTGTCAACTTAGCCTTTGGACTTTTATTAGGTGCGATCGCAGTTTCCATTGCCCTCGCTTTTGGTCTGGGTGGTCGCGATATTGCCCGCGATCAAGTTCAACAATGGTTAAACTCTTTTAAAAGTAAAGGGTAAATACTGGGGACTAGGGACTAGGGACTAGGGACTGGGGACTGGGTAAGAAAGTTATTCCTCGTTCCCAGTCTCAGACTGGGAATGTGATACAGGAGGCTCTGCTTCCTATGTTTGACTCTAGGCAGAGCCTCCTAGAAGAGCATTACAAACTTGGAGGCAGAGCCTCCTAGAAGAGCATTACAAGGCAGAGCCTTGTAACGAGAGCGAGCCTTAACGACAGCTAACTTGAACTTTAGAGCTTTGAACTTGGATGTTTGAGTTTAGAACTTGACATTCCGAGTTCAAAGCACGAAGTTCCGAGTTCAAAGCACGAAGTTCCGAGTTTTAAGAGCGATCGCTTTTCTTTTCCCGCTAAAACAATTCTATTTACTTCAAAAAAGAATACAAAAATCCCTAATTAACACTTAGTATCATTACTTAAATAAACTTTAGGCTATTGTCATATATCTTTTGAGATAATTTATATAGAGAAAAATATTTTTGACTGCTTTCAAACAAGCAAAGTTCGTACTGCCGTTTGAGACAGGGGACACTACCATGAATAAAATCAGCAGACGTGAAGCCTTGATGTTTGCAGCTTTTGCGGGTGGTTCTGTATTGCTACCCGCAGCATTTCAGCATCGGGGATATGCTCAGAGAACCGATGAGAGAGTCGAACCGTTTACACTTGCCTTTCGCACCCCACCAGTTTTAAATCCTGTACGTAGCGATTCCACAACTGA
>JBPCQW010000513.1:0-15531 GCA_050997715.1 Hassallia sp. | reverse complement strand
ATGAGCTTTCCCAGAACGCAACTAGGGCAAAATTCTCGACTTGGTTTAAGCGATCGGTATTATCTCGAAGGAGTCGGCTATCTCATCGGTGACATCAGTTGCCGATATAATGCTAAATCTGGCTATGTACGCTGTGCTGTCAATCCGTCAGGACCTTGTGAAGGTTGCCGTTATTATGAAGCAAGGGAATTCACCACCGATAACGAAAAGAAGGTTTAATGGGGAATTGGGGAATAGGGAATAGACTTTGGATTTTGGAATGCGTGACTTGACGACGCAAAAAAGTTGACATAAAACTTTGAAAACGCACTTATCACAGCGCACTCAGCAACAATACTCATGTCTCCAATCTGGACTCAGGAACAAATTATAGCGCTAGCACCGGATACCACTTCCGCACTTAATGCTCAAGCTTTAGCGGTGCGCTCTTTATGGTTATCGTTGGGTTACAACGAACAAGCTATTTGGGGTGAGTGCCAAGGTAGCGGTAGTAATCCTTACCTAACACAGATTGATATTACAGAACTTGCTTTTAAATGTAACTGTCCCAGTCACAAAAACCCGTGCAAACACGCAATCGGTTTGTTTTTGCTCTTTGCCGATCAAAAAGATGCTTTTACCCAAAAAACTTTGCCACAAAAAATTAGCCTTGATACACCCAAACATAAATCAGACAATAAAACTGAATCTACAAAGAAAGTAATTGATACAGTCGCTCAAGCAAAGCGTGCCCTGATGCGCTACAACAAAGTAACTGCGGGAATGCAGGATTTAGAACTTTGGTTGCGTGATTTGGTACGTCAGGGATTAGCTGTAGTTCAAGGACAACCTTACAGCTTTTGGGATACCGTAGCAGCGCGGCTTGTAGATGCTCAAGCGCCAGGGGTTGCTCGTTTGCTGCGGGAAATAGCAAGTATACCACATTCTGGTATTGGGTGGGAAGAAAGGCTCTTGACACAGTTGGGACGTGTTTATTTGTTAATTTCCGGTTTCAAACGTTTGGAAACTTTCCCAGCGGAAATGCAAGCAGACATCCGTACCCAAATTGGTTGGACGCAGCAGAGCGAAGAATTATTAACGTCTTCAGGTATGCGCGATCGCTGGTTAATTTTAGGTCAACGTGTCACCGAAGAAGACAAGTTGCGATCGCAGTTTAATTGGTTATGGGGCGAACAAAGTCAACAACCTGCCCTAATTCTTAACTTTGCTTATGGCAGTCAACCATTAGATACTAGCTTGATTCCAGGAACTAGTATAGATGCAGAGTTAGTATTTTTCGAGAGTGCTTATCCGTTGCGATCGCTTATTAAAATTCATCATGATGCAGCAGAGCCAGTGGACAAAATGCCGGGATATAGTAGCATTAGAGACATGATGCAAGCTTACGCCAAAGCCTTGGCACGCAATCCTTGGATCGAGCAGTTTCCTGTAGCGTTACAAGCTGTAATTCCTGTGTTTAATGATGATGGTAGCTGTCGTGGTGTGCGTGATCCCGATGGATATATGCTATCTACTAGTGGCTTAAATTCTCAACAAGCATGGCAATTATTGGCACTCAGTGGGGGACATGTGGTTGGAATATTTGGGGAATGGAATGGCGATCGCTTTTTGCCTCTGAGTGTATATGCAGAAAATGTGTTTATCACACTTTAAAAATTATGAAGCACTTATGGCAAGAGGTTGTAAAAACAGCGTTAATCGGTACTGAACGGCAAGGGTTAAAAGCGATACCATCTGATCATAAGTTGGGTGAAATTTTAAGTTGTTTGGATAGCAGTGACAAAGAAGGAAGTTTACTGAGTGCGGCTGGTGCTTTTGCTCTTTATCAACGCGCTGGTAAAATATCTTTGGATAAGCAACCAAAGGAAAACAGAAGTGAATCAGAAGAATTACTTGATTGCAGTCTTCTTTCTCGGCAACATCTAGCTTTGATATTAAGTGGGAATGCCCAACTTCTGCCAGAATGGTTAACAGTGGCAGCTGCCGCTAAAAGAAGAGTTCCTTCACAATGCTTGCCTCACCTGCTGACGTTAGGGCAAAAGCAAAGTAATTTACGAGCTTTGATTTTACCAGTTTTGGGCAAGCGGGGATATTGGCTAGCAAAACACAACCAAGACTGGAATTATGTAAACCGTGAAATTACTGTTAAAGCTTGGCAGACTGGTAGTAAAGAGGTAAGGCGATCGCTACTGCAAAGACTCCGCGAACAAGATGCAGATATTGCACGAGAACAACTGCAAAAAGCTTGGAAAAAAGAAAGTGGCGATGAGAGAGCGAGTTTATTAGCAGCTTTAGAAATCAATTTAAGCATGAACGATGAGCCGTTTTTAGAAGCTGCATTAGATGACAAACGCAAGCAGGTGCGAGATGTTGCAGCGAAGTTGCTTTCATTGCTGCCGAAATCAAGATTGTGTCAGCGGATGATCGAGCGAGTTCACCCCTTGATTATATTTAACCACAACTCTGTGCAAGTGACTTTGCCTTCAACGTGCGATGGGTCAGCCGCCGCCAAGGGCGATCGCCCAATGATTCGTGACGGGATCGATCAATCTCGCTACAGTTCTGCATTGGGGGAGAAAGCTAGTTTACTATTGCAAATGCTTTGTTGCGTACCGCCTAGTTTTTGGTGTCACAATTGGGGCAAAACGCCGCAGCAATTATTACAAGTTGTGGATGGTAGTGAGTGGGAAAAAATGCTGTTAGAAGCTTGGGCAACAGCAGCTTTGAAAAGTCAAGATTCAGTGTGTGCGGAAGTTTTACTACCAAATGCAAGTAAGTTTTATCACAGTTATTTGGGCAATGGTGAGGAATTAGTTGTTGGGTTGTTGAAGCTTTTAGGGCAGGATAAAGCGGATGCTTTGATTTTGCAGATATTGTTGCAGAATCAGGGCAAATTGTTGAATTTGAATCATCCGGCGTATACGTTGTTGAAGCATTATCAAACGCCTTGGAGTGGGAAAGTTAGTCAGTTTGTGCTATTAAGTATACGAAAATACATTGAAGTTAATAAGCAGCATTATGAATGGGGAATGCGATCGCTCTTTCAAAGTTTCGCTCTTTATATGGAACCTTCTCTACTGGAAGCTGCTGGTGAGTTGTGCGCTGTTGTGGAGGAGGGTTCGTTTTGGCAAGATTTTGTGAATGAGTTTTTGGCTACGTTGTTGTTTAGGTTTGAAATGATACAGGAGTTAAGAGGTGAGTGATGAGTGAAGAGAATCGAACCGCCTTGGCGAAGCCTCTCGGAGAGAAGGCGCCAAGGACACCAAGGAAGAAGGGAGCAGAGGAAAGGACGAGTTTGTTAAGGGAACATGCGGAGGAACTGTTTGCTGTTGAGTTGGAGGAGTTGGGGAAGGTGGATAATAAGCAACGTCCGCCGAATTGGAGGTTGTCGCCTTGGGCGGTGGTAATGTATGTTTTGGGGGGGAGGTTGGATAATGGTTTTGAGGTGTCGCCGAAGTATATCGGGGATCGGCGGATAATTGAAGTTGCAACGGCTACTTTGACGACGGATCGGGCTTTGTTATTGCTTGGTGTACCGGGAACGGCGAAATCTTGGCTTTCTGAACATTTGGCAGCAGCGATTTCTGGAGATTCGACGCTGTTAATTCAGGGTACGGCTGGGACGAGTGAGGAAGCAATTCGCTATGGTTGGAATTATGCGAAATTGTTGGCTGATGGTCCTTCGATGGCGGCTTTGGTTCAAAGTCCGTTGATGCGGGCGATGGAAAATGGTAAAATTGCTCGTGTGGAAGAATTAACGCGCATGTCCGCAGATGTGCAGGATACATTAATTACTGTGCTTTCCGAGAAAACACTGCCGATACCGGAACTTAATTCTGAGGTGCAAGCGCGGAAGGGATTTAGTGTGATAGCGACTGCAAATGACCGCGATAAAGGTGTAAATGAACTTTCTAGCGCTTTAAAACGCCGTTTTAACACGGTAGTTTTGCCTTTACCAAAAACTGTAGATGAAGAAGTGGAAATTGTCCAGCGACGGGTGGAAAGTCTGGGACGCGCTTTAGAATTGCCAGCTGAACCCCCAGCGTTAGAAGAAATTCGCCGCATCGTCACTATATTTAGGGAATTGCGTAATGGTGTTACCGAAGATGGGAAAACTAAGATTAAATCGCCTAGTAGCACTTTGAGTACAGCGGAAGTTATTTCTGTTGTTAATAATGGTATGGCGCTATCGGCGCATTTTGGCGATGGAAATTTACAACCAGCAGATGTTGCTTCTGGGTTGATTGGAGCGGTGATTAAAGACCCTGTGCAGGATAAAGTAGTGTGGCGCGAGTATTTGGAAACGGTGGTGAAAGAAAGGGATGGCTGGAAGGATTTGTATCGCGCTTGTCGGGAGATATCTTAGAGGAAAGCCTCACTTCTAGGCGCAGAGTTAAGATTTGTAGGTTGGGTGAAGCGAAACGCAACCCAACATGAATATATGTTAAAAAGGTTTATATCGTGCTTGTCGATAAGTGAATCATCTGTCAAATAATTTCGGGCAAAAATTAGGCAAAAAAATGAAAATTAGAGGAATTAAACGCGGTCAAACAATAGAACTATTGGAGCCAATTAATAATATACCTGATGGAGCAGAAATTATAGTTGATTTGGAAGTTTCTGTTATTAATCAAACAAAGCAAAGTCTTACCGATGAGGAGAGACTAATAAAACTGAATCAATTATTCGGTGCTTGGAAAGAACAGCCAGAGTTGATACAAATATTTGCGGAAGTTGACGGAGAGCGTCATGCATATCTAGGCAGAATGATAGATAAAATTAATAATCAAGACAACAGCTAATGTATCTGCTTGATACTAACATTTGCATTGCGCTCCTTAATCAAAACCCTAAAGTGTTGCCAAATTTCATCTCAGATTTAGCCAATGCTATCTATCCACAGTTGTTGTCTCAGAACTCTATAAAGGCATTTACTGTTCCAAACAGGTTGAAAAAAATATGGCAACATTACCACTACTAACTGAATTATTACCTGTTGAACCATTTGATTTGGATGCAGCTATTGAATTTGGCAAAATCCAAAGTGAATTGCGACAAATTGGTAAACCCACCGGAGAAATTGATGTGCTGATTGCAGCCGTAGCGCGATCGCGTCAAGATATTATCGTTACTAACAATATTCGAGATTTTGAAAATATCCCTAATCTCACACTAGAGAACTGGTTAAAATCTTAAAATCATTACTCACTCATAGATAAAATTTTCCAGAAGTACAATCCAGAACAGATTAATACTTGAAGATACATCTGGAAAGATTAATAACATGACACACCACATCTTCGGTATCCGCCATCACGGTCCCGGTTCAGCACGCAGCCTGCGTCAAGCCCTAGAAACCCTTCAACCAGATACAATCCTCATCGAAGGACCACCCGATGCCCAATCAGTACTGCATTTGGTAAGTTCACCCGCAATGCAGCCACCAGTCGCATTATTAATTTACATCCCAGATAAACCCCAAAACTGCGTTTATTATCCCTTCCCCATCTTCTCACCAGAATGGCAAGCACTCCATTACGGCTTAACTAATAACATCCCCGTGCGCTTTATGGACTTACCTTTAGCGCACCGAATGGCAAGGGAAGACAAGGAGGACAAGGGGACAAGGGGACAAGGGGACAAGGAGGACAAGGAGGACAAGGGGGAATTTTCTTCCTCATCTCCCACACCACGCTTCCTCGCTGAAGATCCCCTCTCCTGGCTATCTAAAGCCGCAGGTTACAGCGATGCCGATCGCTGGTGGGAACATATGATAGAACAACGACGAGACAGCATTGATTTATTCTTTGCCATCCTCGAAGCAATGACTGCTGTGCGTCAGGATACACCGCCATCAACAGACCCAATAGAAGCACAGCGCGAAGCATATATGCGTAAAACTATCCGCGAAGCTGAAATAGCTGGCTTTCAAAGAATTGCAGTTGTCTGTGGTGCTTGGCACGCTCCAGCACTTTCACATATATCATCTATTAAAGAAGATACAGCAATCCTTAAAGGACTACCCAAAATAAAGGTAGAGGCAACTTGGATACCTTGGACTTACAGACGTTTATCTTATAACAGTGGCTACGGTGCTGGTATAGAATCGCCCGGTTGGTATCATCATCTGTGGGAATGGGGAATGGGGCAGGGGGCAGGGAGACAGGGGGGACAAGGGGGACAAGGGGGACAAGGGGGACAAGGAAGCAATTTTTCTTTATCTCCCTCATCTCCCTCATCTCCCTCCTCCCCCACTCCTCCACTCCTCCACTCCCTAGTCCCAATTCGCTGGCTGACGCAGGTTGCACATTTGTTACGCGACCAAGGAATAGAAGCTTCCTCGGCACATGTAATTGAGGGGGTGCGGTTGGCGGAAACTTTGGCGGCTTTGAGAAATCACCCTCTCCCAGGTCTGCCAGAATTAAATGAAGCTATCCAAGCTGTGCTTTGTTTTGGTAGTGATTTACCGATGCGTCTGATTCACGATAAACTTATTGTTGGCGATCGCCTGGGCAAAGTCCCACCAGAAACGCCGATGGTGCCGTTGCAACAAGATTTAATGCGGCAACAAAAACGTTTGCGAATCAACGCAGAAGTAACCGAAAAGACCCTAGATTTAGATTTAAGAAATAATAATGATTTAGAGCGATCGCACTTACTACATCGTCTCAATCTTTTAGAAATTCCTTGGGGACAACTTCAACAAACAAGTAATAAAAAAGGCACTTTTCACGAATTCTGGCGTTTGCAGTGGCATCCAGAATTTGCTGTTAGCTTAATTGAAGCTGGTATTTGGGGCAATACTGTTAAAGATGCTGCTGCGAATATTGCTTGTAACAAAGCAGATGCAGCAAATGATTTGCCAACATTAACAAATTTTTTAAATCAAGTAATATTATCCGATTTATCTGATACCGTCAGTTATCTAATGTCGCGTTTAGAAAATGCTGCGGCTTTAGTTAGTGATGTCACACATTTAATGGCAGCTTTACCACCATTAGCAAATGTATTGCGTTACGGTAACGTCCGCTCATCAGATACCAAGATGATAACTCATGTAGTAGATAAGTTAGTAACGCGAATTTGCATTTCTCTACCTGGTGCTTGCGCTTTTTTGAATGACGATGCAGCGGCAGCAATGTACGATAATGTCATGAAAGTGAATAGTGCGATCGCTTTACTGCAAAACCAAGAACACATAACATCTTGGCAACAAGTATTATCGCAAATTTCCGAGAACGAAAGACTACATAAACTAATAGCTGGTTACTGTTGTCGTTTATTGCTAGATGCTGCTATTTTCAACGCGACTGAAGCAGCGCAACGCATGAAATTAGCGCTTTCTCTTGCCACTGAACCACCCCAAGCTGCTGCCTGGGTAGAAGGATTTTTAAAAGGTAGTGGTTTATTGCTTTTACACGATGATATCCTTTGGCAAGTTTTAGACAATTGGATAACTCAATTACCTGGAGAATTATTTACTGCTTTACTACCATTATTAAGACGCACTTTTAGCAATTTTCCTGCTCCAGAAAGGCGACAAATGGGTGAAAAAGTCAAACAAGGACTCAACACAAAAACTGCATCAACTTCTCCAAATATTGACGAATTTGATGAGCATAACGCCGCTATTGTCTTGCCTGTTATTGGTCAATTGTTGGGACTATAAGAAAGGAATAACGCAAAAAGATGCTCTTAATTAGCCGTGGCATCGGCAGGCTTTGTTTGTATAGCACCAGGCTGGAAGCCTGAGGTTTCACAAATCACCATCATGTGTGATAAGTATTTGTCAGTACTATAATGGACTACTTGTAGTCCGGCTTTTTCTATTTCTTGCAGAAGTTCAGGTATTTCATATTTATGATGTCTCCAAATAGTAATTTCTTCACCTTCCAATATTTCAATATTTTTATCTATTCCCTGATAAGTGAAATTTATAGTATAATTATGGCGGAATTTAATATTAGCAACTATACTATCTGTTTCTAAATGATACTTTCTTATAAGTTCACAATCTTCAGATTTAATTCCCATCTTGCTTTTAATCCATTTATATACTTCTTCTGCATGATAGTTGCAGCCACCTCTAACTTTTCCATCCCAATTAGAGTTAGAACCAGTTTCGTTAGTGAACACTAGTAAATCATTCTTAGCCATGCTGTCTCTAAAATTTTTCAGGACTTTAGTTATATTTTGATGATTGCCCATTGTCACACCTAAGTGTAAAATTATTTTTGGTGTATCGTCAGTTTTCAGGTCAGCTTGATTTGTTAGCCAGATTTCGGGTAGACAACTATTTTCTATGTCAATTGTGTGAGTTGTAAACTCGATTAGTGGAAACCACTTCTGAAAATTTTGCTTGGATAACTTAAGTAATTGTTCGCTAATATCTAAGGCAATATATTTATTAATTTTATTCAATTTGCTAAGTCGAGCGACAAATTCTTTAACAGGATATGAATTTCCTGAGCCGACATCTATAATATTGACTTTTTCACACTTTTGATGATTTCCATTAATATATTCAAAATTCTTTTTTAAAAGGTCAATTTCTAAACTTGATGTCCGATACCATTTGGGAATAATATATTTTCGATAAAAATCATTCCATATTTTTGCACCTCTACCTTTATAAGAATACTTTAGAGGTATTTCTCGTCTGACTTCTAATGCATGAATTATCCCCAAAATTTCTGATTCCGAAAAAATAGAATAAAATTCAGAACTTGGCTGCGCTATGCGACCAGTACAAGTTGGAATATCCGAAGAAAGTCGTGAATTACTATGAAGATTTTTAGCCATTGTTGTTGTTTTTGAGTTTTCTGAGGTTTTTAACAGTTATAAAACAAATAGATTAGACCAATGCTTGCCTCTGTTAAGTATTTTCCCATACCTCTATCTAAAACAAAGAGTTTCTACCAGATGCTTTCCTTGTTTTTTGTCTAACGCACGCTCTTTATCCATATGGAAATTGTTGTAAAGTGCCAAAAGCATCCATATATTACCAAAAATTCAGTCCTTATCACTTTGTTATTTGGATCTGCTTTTTTTCGGAATTGGGTCAATCAATGTCTATTCATCAAATAGCTACTAAACTTTAGAAGTTTATCAAGGCAAGAAACTGATACTTCAAGAAAAAGGAGTTTTGAGAAATTAAAAATTATAGTTTTGTTAAGCCTGATATCAGTTGTAGCTTCAATCTAAATATTCATACAGCAGATTGCTAATTAAAATAGTAGTTGAGGAATATGTTAATTATATTCTTCCTTAACACTTGAAAATTTCTGATACCAAAACGAATGTATGCAAACGAAATCAGGCAAATTAGAACTTGACAAAGAATATCCATCCCCAGATGAAAAATCTGCTATTCAGACGATTGAACGGATGATCGTGCAGAAGATTGAGCATAACTACCAAGCAGGAGAAAGACCAAGCCGACGCGATGCTCACGCAAAACATCATGGTTGTGTTAAGGGGGAATTTATAGTTGAAAATAACCTCTCCGAGGAGATGAAATTTGGCGTCTTTAAGGAGCCAGGGAAGAAGTTTACTGCATGTATACGCTTTTCCAATGGCTCAGGAAAACCTCAGGCTGATTCTAAAGGTGATGGTCGGGGTATGGCAATTAAACTTCTGGGTGTGTCAGGGGAAAAGCTGTTGACAGATGAAAAAAACACTCAAGACTTTGTGATGATTAATCATCCAGTCTTTTTTATTCGGAATCTTCAAGACTATATCGATTTTTTTCAGACCCAAGATACAGAGGGTAAGGGACCATTAAAGTTTTTCTTTCCTGGCTTCAATCCTTTGAAATGGCGCTTGCAGGAGTTTGCGATCGCCACGTCAATTCAGCGAAAAAAAATTGTTAGCCCGCTGGAAATTCAATATTACAGTATGACACCCTATAAACTTGGTAATAGGGCAATTAAGTTCTCTGCTAAACCCAGCGCAGATAATATTTCTGGGAGAACTGTTTCTAATTCAGAGAACTATCTTCGTGAAGCAATGGTTGAACATTTAAACAGCAAAGAAGCTTGTTTTGATTTTTTGGTTCAATTCCAGACAGATGCTGATAAAATGCCAATAGAAGATTCTACAGTTGAGTGGAAAGCTCCTTTTTTAAAGGTGGCTACTATCAAGATTTCGTCTCAGAGTTTTGATTCCTCCGAACAGATGGAATTTTGCGAAAATTTGTCCTATACTCCTTGGCATTCTCTACCAGAACATCAGCCATTGGGAGCAATAAACCGCTGTCGCAAGCCAATTTATAACTCAATTTCTCAAGTTAGACATCAATTGAATGCGGTTTCCAGACAAGAGCCCACTGAATCAGAATTTTTCGCGCTTTTTGGTGATTTGAATTGAGTACCGGACGACTAAAGTTGCATTTACCGGCAAACCCCCATACACCTGAGTTTATAAGCTGACTGTAGATATTGTATTACCTGTAGAAGGTGGGCGATCGCACCTTTTACATGTAGTACTTTACGAAGTGATGATTCACGAGAAGCAAAAATTTTTTCTTTTATGTATAAATACGGTTTGAAAAAGTGCCAGCGCCAATAAATACAGCAGATTGCGTTGTTATTAAATACACGTAGAGACGTTCCACCGGAACGTCTCAGAGCGGGTTTTGGGTTTTACGCATGTACCTCATTTACGTGAAATCTGCTGTAAATGCCCAGCCGCAAACCTTCTTTTTTGGGGATACTAAGAGCGGCTCGACTTTGCGTCAAATAAGCGATCCAAGCATACCCGCTTGGGAGGTAATCACACGCAGAAAAGCATTTATTTTTATGGATCGCTTTTACACCTTATGCTGCACAATTATGAGCAGGAAAGCTCAATTTTTCAATTCAATTATTTACCTAAACTGTCATATCTATTTGGATCTTTTTTATCCTTTTTGTCCTTAGAATCTTTTTTAGGTTTTTTAACTTCTTTATTACTCTTTTTTTCCTTTGACATTAGCGTTCTCACTTTTAGGTTAATAAATGAATGTTCAGCCACCTGTACTCGAATCAGGTGGGGTTTGAAGCTCTACAATATATCAATGCTTTGTGAACATAAGCTACTTGGTCAAACTAGAGCCATATCGAACGCAAAGCACGTTTACTACAGAGTTGTTGATGAGCGCGGCAATTGCCGATTGAATCTAAAATGCAAGTTTTTTATTGATGAATATAGCTTAACTTTCATCTAGGGTGTGACTTAAAAGCAGTCGTTCCCCCTTTACAGACCAGCACCACTCCGAGTATGAGGCAAATGGAAAGTTCTGCTACTAACTACCATCATAGAGTGTAGTCTGATTGGATAAATAGAATTGATTAACTACGACACAAAACGCAAGCTGAAGTTGATTTAGGAGCCATCGAAAAATTCGAGTTCTTTCTAACGGCAGTTGATTCGCAGGTATTGCCGGAGGAGGAATTGTCACCCCTTCAATTCGTTGAAATCAAGGAAGATACGAAAAGCCGTCCGGCGATCAGCTTCTTCACGCTTGTACATCCCGAAGCGGTTACTTTCTTTTATTGTGTAGCAAGTGACAATGCTGATAAAGCACCGGTGAGCAAGATGAGGGAGTTTATCAACGGTAAAACTGTCAAACACTCTTCGCTCTTGGCTGTTATCGCACTCTGTACCCCTATGCGTGAAAGTAACCGCTTGTGAAGAGTTATCCTTAATTACTACGAAAACGTCTTTTACTTTGTTTGTGTCTAGCAACTGCTTTACGCTTATGTTTTTGCAGAGGTGTTTCAAAGTGGCGATGCTTTTTCATGTCTGGAAAAATCCCAGCCTTGGAAACTTCTCGTTTAAATCGACGTAAGGCTGACTCAATTCCTTCATTTTCACCGGGAATTATTTGGGTCATTGTATCTCCAATTAAATTGATGTTTTGGGGTTTGACAAACGGTAAACACTCATAGGACAGTGCGCCTTGCGCGTGAAATATTCATGGGGCATAACATACAGTCTATGTAGAAGCGCGAAGTTGGATCGGAGCGAACCTCCGATCAAAGCTTCGTACTCTGAGACTGTCCATTTTTTTCCAGGTTCAGTCCAAGGGGTGATGAGCAAAAAAGGGCAGACAAGGAGTCTACCCTTAAGACCAACGAGTTAAACTCTTGCTCTTAAAGTTTAGTATCGGCGAGAGTTGTATCCTCCACCACCACTGCCACCTCGTCTGTCGCCAGACGAACCTCTGTCTTCACGGGGTTTAGCTTTATTAACTTTTAAGCTGCGACCCATCCAATCAGCGCCATCAAGCGCTTCAATTGCTGCTGTTTCTTCGTCGTCCTTTGCCATTTCGACAAAGGCAAAGCCTCTCGGACGACCTGTTTCTCGATCGCTAGGTAGCTGAACGCGATTTACTGTGCCGTATTCACCAAAAGCTCGCTTTAGGTCTTCTTCTGTAACTTCATAAGATAGATTGCCGACATAAATGGACATAAAACATCTCCAAGAAATCTTAAGTGTAGAGATTTAGATTCAGGAGAGACTTTATTAAAAGGAGTCATATCACCGAAAATAATACTCAATTAAACATAAGTATAACACACAAAGCGTGGTTATTACTTGCTTGATCGGGCATTATGTTGATTACTTTCTCGCTTGGGAGAAAGTTTTTCCTTGTTCGGTGTGCGATCGCCCGTATATCCAAGCCCCTGTTCTCAAAGTGCGGTTGGGCAATAGGACGGGCTAAAGTGTGATCGCACGCTCTTTGTGGGCGGCTATCCCATCGTACCAAAGAATTTGTTAATCACTTAAGTTAAGACTTCCACGCCGAAGCGCGATCGCCGAACTTCAAGCACCAAATATATTCGACTCTGGGCTGCAAAGTTTGAGTATATGAGGACTTAGGGCAACAGAAAACGCCCGTTAGGGAGATTTTGCAGCTAATTATCTAACAGAAAACGCCCTGTCAGCTATGAGATAAAAAATATTTATACACTAATTTTATTATTTAATCATAAATCGTTATAAAAATTTACTTTCGCGAACAACTCTTTTTTCTCCAAAGTCCAAACTTTAATCCATATTTAAAAATAGTGCCTTTGGACTGTGTGGGAAAAGGTCTTTCTTCTTCCTTTCCCCTTTCCCCTTTCCCCTTCTTCGGTAAGTAAGATTGTATTTCTCTATAGAGCGAAAGCTATGAAATACTGCAAATGGTTTTGGGATGAATCTCTTGGTGGTGCCTTTGATGAGTGGGGTACTAGTACCTACTTTATGGAAATTAATGAGAATTCCCGCGTCGTCAGACAAATAGAAGTTTACGAAAATGGAAACGTTCTATTTTATGATGCTACTCACTTCGGAGATGATTACGGCATGTTAAGTGATAAACGTATGTCTAAGGAGGATATACAAGAATTTGAAATTACAAAAGCGGAATTTGAATTAATGTGGAATACAAAAAGACCAATCAATAGATGAAAGCTTCAAATATAGTGTAAAGTATGACTCAAAATGACAACGAACGTTTACGCCGTTGGCGACTTTTGTTAGGAAGTCAAGAAGCTGATGGTACAGGGTGTCGATTAAGCGGTGCTGATTTGGCAATGGATAACGCCTTGAGTGCATTGTACGATAGCGAGCGCTCTGGTGGTTTAGGCTCTTCATCCCCAAAAGTTGCTCGTTGGCTTTCTGACATCCGCACTTATTTTCCTTCATCGGTAGTGAAGGTGATGCAACTCGACGCGCTAGAGCGTCTCAATTTGCGTCAAATGTTGTTAGAACCAGAAATGCTGGAAGCTATTGAGCCAGATGTCCATTTAGTGGCTAATTTGCTTTCTTTAAGCAATATTATGCCAAGCATTACTAAAGATACAGCTCGCATGGTTGTGCGTCGCGTTGTCGAGGAATTGCAGCGCAAACTCGCTAACCCGATGCGTCAAGCTGTTATGGGAAGCTTGAACCGCAGCATCCGCAACCGTCGTCCCCGACACAATGAAATTGATTGGAATCGCACCATCCGCGCCAATCTCAAGCATTATCAACCTAAATATCGTACCATTATTCCTGAAGTTAGAATCGGTTACGGGCGCAAGCGAAGTAATTTACGCAACATTATACTTTGCATTGACCAAAGTGGCTCAATGGCAACTTCTGTTGTTTATGCAGGTATTTTCGGATCTGTATTGGCATCTTTATCAGCAGTCCAGACGCGCATAGTTGGGTTTGATACCGAAGTTGTAGATTTGACTGATGAAGCGCAAGATCCAGTAGATTTACTATTTGGCATTCAATTGGGTGGTGGGACTGATATTAATAGAGCAATAGCATATTGTCAAGGTTTTGTGCAACAGCCCCAAGATACAATTGTAGTGTTAATAAGTGATTTGTATGAAGGTGGCGATCGCAAAGAAATGATCAAGCGAGTTGCAGCGATGGTGAATGCTGGGGTGCAATTTATCGCCTTGCTAGCGTTGAATGATGATGGGGCACCGATGTACGATCGCTCTATTGCTTTATCATTAACAGAATTTGGGATTGCCGCGTTTGCTTGCACTCCTGATAAATTTCCTGATTTGATGGCAGCTGCGATCGCTCGCCAAGATATCAGACAATGGGCTGCTAATAATGATATAGTTACGACGTGCTAAATAATTAATTTTAAAGCATTGCATAACCGTGGGATGAATCTTAGAGACGTTCCGCCGGAACGTCTCTACAAAAGATTGAATTTATCGACGTATGCCAAATTAAAAATTTATTAATTCCAACTTCTTTCGGCTGTCCAATGGCGGTCGGAACTTTGATAGACTTTTACTTGTTGTAAACCAACTTGGGAAATAAGCTGGTTTACTTCATCTAGCGTCAGTGCAGCGTGAAGAGAATCGCGGAATAAGTTTTTTTGATACTCATCGTATTCTTGACCGATGTTTTCAACTAAAGCATTCATGATTTCCGGATTTTCCGGTCGAATTAAATCGCGGATGAAAATGCCTCCGTTAGATTTTACCACGCGCTTGAGTTCTTTAAAGAACGGCAGTGGATCGGGTAAATGATGGACAAGGCTATTAGAGATAACCATATCAAAATACCCGTCCTCGTAAGGCAAAGATTTGGCATCCACTAATTCCAGACTTATTGAAGATTGCAAATTAGCCATTTGTACGTGTTGCGCTGCAACTTTCAGCATATTTTTCGCTGCATCAATAGCAATAATTTGCCATTTTGAGCGCATTTGAGAGATTAAAACGGGAATGCGACCAGTACCTGTGCCAGCATCTAAGACTATACCTTGTGGAGGTCCAAGAGCGATCGCACTTTTGGCAAAAGCCGTATTTATCTCTGTGAAATCCATTGCATCATATTCAATAGCTTCAGTCAGACTATCCATCACCTCAGGTTCTAAAACTCTTTCCATCATGAAAGATACGTCCTATTTCTGGGAACACTAAATATAAAGAAGAATTTGGGAGTCGGGAGTCAGGAGTCGGGAGTCAGGAGTCAGGAGTCAGGAGTCAGGAGTCAGGAGTAATACTCTTCTAAGCTTGGCTAATTACTCCTGCCACCGTATGCTTC
>JBPCQW010000504.1:0-13106 GCA_050997715.1 Hassallia sp. | reverse complement strand
TGATCTGCGTGACCGAGTGCCAAAGTAAACACTAGGCTGAGGACAAGCAAAGTTTTTAATAGCTGTTTGATGGCTTGTTTTAGTTGTTTACGCATAACACTGTTTCTTGAAAAAGGTTATTACTTATGATTTCTCCTAATACTGGTAGGAGTCTGTGGATAGATGACACTCCTACGATCGCCAGCTTTCGTTTTTGATTCTACTAGCTCTGTGTAAGATTCATCTATCGCTACATCTTTAATTTACCGCTTCTTATTCTCGGCGTGCCGCGATCGCAGGGGGGATTTCTGGAGTAGATAACCGTACCTGGACATCTTTTGTATCCCAGCAACTAATTATCCCCGCCAGAAGAGTGCGATCGCGTACAAATCAGAAAAACTTATCACTGTTGTCAGCTGGGATAACTTTGTCAAATTTCAGTTTGGGATTGCAATTTTTTTTAAGGTTATCAAAATAATCTTCTATGGATGCTTGCAGATATTTTTGGTTATCATCGACTGTATAGGCTAGTCTTCACTTTCTAGTTATGCAGTCTTTGTATTGCGGTGGAGTCGCGATCGCTTTCTTTAACTTTAATTATCTCCACCTACTCTACAGAGACCAAACTTGGGGCGCATTTAAATCTACTTCACAAAGCCATCAATCACAGCATTCTCGGCATTTTGGCATCAAATTATGGCTGTATTTAGGATAAACTATTTATAGTAGATAGACTTAGCAATCTCTACAATAGATTAGGCTCAAGTCGTTTTTTTATAGGTGCTACTTTTTACTTATTGTTAATTTTTTTAATTTATCAAATACAAATATTTTTTACAAAAATAATTTTAAAATTATTTTTGAGGAGAGTTAGCAAAACATCGCGGTATTTATTATTTTTGGGATTAATTGTCTGAGATTATATCGTCGATTACGGACAAGAAAAAATACTGATTATTAAAGGTTGCAGATTCGGAAAATTTAGTGATAAAAGTTTGCTTTTGAGAAAAACTACACTATTAAAAGTACATACTTATTAATAAAAAGCAACTTAATCTAACTTTTCTCCAGTCCACATAATCAACAATTAAGAAGTTTAGACAGCGAAGTTTTCATGGAACAAATATCACAAATTGATGCAAAAATCCAAGACAAAACAGCCTATCCTGACATCTTAGTAATATCGCGCACCTTCTTGCCGATGCAGGGTGGAATTGGAGAATATATCTATAATCGCTGTCTGCAAGACCCAGAAAGGGTAATTGTTTTGTGTGGTAGTTGTTCTGGAGACAAAGCATTTGATCGCGATCAACAGTTTCCCGTGTATCGCTGGTCAAATCCGAGATTTTGGCGTAGTGGTTTTGTCGAGAATAATATCAAGCATATTTTCAATTTGGTCTGGTCATTTGTGTATGCCGTGCAACTTTATTTTCGCTATCGTTACCGCTACATAGAGTGGGGTCACGGCTACAACTTTCTTTGCCTGTTACTCTTAAGCTATTTATTACCTATTCGTTTTTTTATCTACTTACATGGCAATGATGTTGTTCATATTTTACGCAATCCCTTGTGGCGATCGCTATTCGCATTAACATTGATACGAGCCGAAGGAATTGTTTGTAAAAGTTCGTTTATAAAAGATTACCTGAAAGCTAATTTCCGATTTAATACTCCTACCCACATTATTAATCCTATCCTCAGACCGGAAAAATTTGCCGTCGCAGCCAGCGTTGATAGTCTTGAGAATTTACGTGTTCGCGTCCGTGAAGTGTACAATATTCCCGAAACATCTGTAGTCATTCTTTCAGTAGGACAACTTGAGAAGTGTAAAGGTTTCGACAAAGTGATTGAAAACTTAACACTACTGTTGACTCAGGGGATAGATGTTCACTATATACTTTGTGGGCAAGGTGCTTGTGAAGTGGAACTGAAATCTTTAGCACGTCGCTTGCGAGTAGATAAACGGGTACACTTTGCCGGATATGTAAGCGATCGCGAATTAGCCGACTACTATGCAGCTTGTGATTTATTTGCTATGCTGACTTTGTTTGACACTAAATCAGCCAGTATAGAGGGTTTTGATGCAGTTTACTTAGAAGCAGGTTACTTTGGTAAGCCTGTAATTGCTTCTTGTTTAGGTGGTGTTAGAGATGCAATTCGCCATGAAGAAAATGGCATCCTAGTTAATCCCAATTCTGGTTATGAAATATTTCAAGCTTTCACTCGCTTGTGTAAAGACCAGCAGCTACGTGAAAAACTAGGTCGTATCGGAAAAGAACTAGCCAAACGCAAAACCCTTCACCGCACGCTTTACGCTTCAAGAGTTAGGAGTTAGTCCATAGTCCATACTTATAATCATTGACTCTTGACTCATCCACCCCCGACAATTGTGACTACTTCAACGCGATCGCCTTGCTGTATTTTTGTATCAGACCAAAACTGACGGTGTAAAATTTCCCCGTTATACTCCACTGCTATTAAACGGAGATTAAAACCTAATTGTTGGAGTATATCGGGTAAAAGCGTTTGGGATGAACAAGTACGAGTTTCCCCGTTTAGAGAAAGTGTAATTTGGTCAGACATAAGCTGGGAATTGTTTAAGCATTTGCTTTAACGCGATAAAGTTGGGAGAGGAAATATTGTGTTACTAAAGTAGGTTGTTCGGCTTCCATAAGCGATCGCACTACCGCTACACGTTCGGCGCCTGCGTCAATCACGTCATTAATATTATTCGGGTCGATTCCCCCAATCGCAAACCAAGGTATCGGACTATTTTTAGCCGCATAAGTGACATATTCTACACCCGTTGCTGCCTTACCCGCTTTCGTGGGAGTTTCATAAACTGGTCCAACACCAATATAATCTGCCCCATCGGCAATCGCCCCTTGCATTTCTTTAGAATTTGTGGTAGAACGACCTATCAAGCGCTGCGGTCCGAGTAATTGACGGGCAATGGCAATCGGCATATCTTGCTGCCCCAGATGTACCCCATCTGCATCTACTGCCAAAGCCAAATCCACCCGGTCATTCATGATGAAAAGAGCGCCATAGTTGTGACATAGCTGCCGCAACTTCATAGCTTGTTCTAGACGCACAGTATCATCAACGGTTTTGTCGCGGTACTGTAAAAGCGTTAATCCACCTTTAAGGGCAGCTTCAACGGTTGACAATAAATTTTCAGTTTTGGAGGTGACAAGATAAAGACGCGATCGCAACAGCAATTGATGGCGCTGATAACCTAATAAAGTACTTTCCAGGGTATAAACCCGATAGCGCATCTGCTTAAAAGCTTTCCCCATATTTGGATGGGTGAGCTTGCCGTATTCTTCCAGCACCCGCATTGCTTCTTGTACGCGACCGAAATTAGCTTGCAATAACGATTTTATATTGGCGCGTTGTTCTTCCTGAGGATGACTTAACTCAGTGCCAGCATCGCCTAGTGTATCTCGTGCCGCCCGCATTTGAGCCGTATGCCAACTAGCTACCTCTTGTCGTAAATGCTTACATTCAAGAGCTAATTGGGCATTATTTAAGCCAAAGCGACACCATTCTTCGATAATTCGCAAGCCTTCACGAGCGCGATCTAAATTGGCATCTAAAATGCGGTAAATAACATGCTGTATCTGCTCTGTTTGGCTGTATGGCTCGACCATTAGAACAACCCCATTAGTGCTTTCATCGTCACAGCCAGCCTCTTTCATATTTGCAATGTTTTTCGCATCGAAGTTGGTTATTTATTAGGGATTCTGGATTGGGGAATAGTTAATAGGTAATAGGTAATAATTCTTTTCCTTTTCCCCTTTCCCATTGCCCAGTTCGTTACTTTGTATTAAAAGTAGCCAATAGGTCAATATCTTCCTTAATATTATCGACATACTAGCCCTTGTCTGAGTATAAAAAATTAATCTTGGTTGTAAGGAGTGCTATAAATTGATTTTCCCCCTAGTGTTTCCTAACTATCGTAAAGCAGATATGCTGCCACCCAAGGCGATCGCTTCTGACTACAAACCAGATTATTGCCTGAAATTAGCAATACTTTTGGTTCTTCGTTCTTCTATTTTTTGTTTTACCCTTGGCGTAGGCGTAACAACTACAGCATTATTGGGTATTGCCAACACTGCCATAGCTCAACCCGAAGCACCAAATCAGATGCCTATGGGTGAAAAAACAATGTCTCAGGTTAATGTGCTGTTTGTCAACCCAAGTGTCGGAGATGACAAACTAGGTAATGGTGGTGAACGTGCCCCCTTAAAAACAATTACCCAAGCGCTGCAACAAGCTAAACCCAATACTGTAATTATGCTCTCTAGAGGTACTTACAGCACCCAAACCGGAGAAATATTTCCTTTAATTCTTAAAAGAGGAGTGTCAATTCAAGGAGATTCTCGCAAGCTAGGACGCGAAATTGAAATTCAGGGAGGTGGTGATTACCTCAGTCGCAGCTTTGGCGGACAAAATGCCACAATTGTTGGAGCAAACCAAGCAGCATTAACTGGGGTGACAGTGACGAACCCCAATCGCCGTGGTTACGGCTTGTGGATTGAATCGAGCAATCCTCTAATTGTCGAAAATACTTTTACTGGCAATACACAAGATGGGATTTCTGTCAATGGAAGCAGTGCGCCCATGATTAGCAAAAATTACTTTTATCGCAATGGAGCAAATGGAATCACCATAGATGGTAATTCTCATCCGGAAGTGCGAGAAAATGTCTTTGAACAAACGGGTTTTGGGATTAATATTGCCAAAAATGCGACGCCAATGGTGGTAGGCAATCAAATTAAGGATAATAGAGCAGGAATTATTGTTCAGGCTAATGCTCGCCCAATTTTACGGAATAATGTCATTGAGGGCAGTAAAGAAGATGGGTTAGTTGCGATCGCACAGGCAATGCCAGATTTAGGTAACGCATCCGAACCCGGTGGTAATCAGTTTCGCAATAATGGTCGTTATGACATTAACGCGCTTGCGGCAAAACTTGTAATTACAGCGGCTGGAAATAGCTTGGGAAGCGATCGCATCGCCGGTAAGATAGATATGCAAGGTGGAAGTGCTATCGCTTCATTACCCAACAATCCAGCAACCTCAACTTCAGCAAATCGAGAAATCACTTTCAATGCACCCAGAGTATCGCAAACTCCTAAATTAAAACCGTCATCACCGAGAAACAACATTCCTTGGGGACGCTTAAACCCGCAACTACTGCCGCTACAAAGCATTAATTCTCCGCTTTCTGTGGCTTCTACAAATCAACAGCAACCCATCTCTAAAATTCCCACCTTCCCTACTCCTAGCAGCTTACCAGGGTATCGAGGAGCAGTTTCTACGGCATCTCCAATGGCAACTAACGCACTGGTGCCACAGTTGAATTATGTGCGAGTTGACCCCAACACAATCGAGTTTAACGCACCGCAAACGGCGTCCCCACCATTAGAAGCGACTTCTGTTAGCAATATGGGAAACGTGAGCGCACCTGAAAACCCAACAACAATGTATCGCGGTCGATCGCCTTTGTCTATGGGCGTTACCCAAACCGGTTTGCGTTATCGGGTAATGGTGGAAATAGCAAATCAAAGCGAGCAAGAAAGAGTGCGATCTATTGCTCCTGGTGCTTTCGCTACGGTTTGGCAAGGTAGAGGAGTGATGCAAGCAGGAGTTTTTAGCAGTCGCTATAACGCTACCGAAATGCTGAAACTTCTCAACAGAAACGGTTTGAGAGGAATGATTTCACCAACGAATTAAGTTTGTATTATTGTTTGGGCGATCGCTCTTTTTTCTTGATTCTTAATAAAGTTGAGAAATAGGCGATCGCCCCTTTTTTCTACTCTGCTCTCACAAGCGTCTATCGGGACTTAAACAAAGCGGAAAACTCTATTGGATAAGGGATGGGTGTGTTTTTGAGGATTCGTCATAATTTTGTTTCTAGATAGGGGATTACTGTTTGGCAAAAGCGATAAACTGAAAAATATTAGTGGGTTGTCGAAATAAAATGGAATAGGCTACTGTTTGGAGTGAAATTTTACAAATGTCTAACACGCTATATGATCGCGATCTTCAGTTGTGGATTGAGCAAACTATCAGTCAACTAAAAAGTGGTGAATTTGAGACGTTGGATATCGAGCATTTGATTGAGGAACTAACAGGTTTGGGAAAATCAGAAAAGAATGCTCTGAGAAGTAATCTCAAAATCTTGTTGATACATTTACTTAAATTGAAGGTTCAGCATGACGTTCCAGATACGATGAAAAGTAGTTGGTACAGCTCGGTGCTGGAACATCGTCAGCGGGTTCTCGATAATTTGACAGATACTCCTTCGCTCAACAGTTTTTTGATAGAAGCACTGGAAAAAGCTTATCCTGATGCCCGTAAAGGGGCAATTAAGGAGGGGAAACTGGCTAAGTTTGGTGTTCGTATCCCAGAAGATAATGAATATTCAACTACTTGCCCTTTCTCGATCGCGCAGATACTAGATGAAGACTTCTACGGGCTGTCAATTTGATTGTAGATTTGTTGAAAGGTCGTTGACACGGCAAATCCTCCTGCTTTTTACAAGAATGAAAATGATGGGGAAAAAGCGATCGCCATGTTTCTATTTTGATTCTTAATTATGAGATAAGTAGGTCAACAAAAATATTTACCGTCATTGCGAATCGACGCGCTTCGGGGCAACCATACAGCGATTTTCAGGTAAATGAACCACATTATTTTTATCTCACGCAAAGTCGCACTCGTAGCAAAGGAAAAAATGAAGAAACAAGAGTGTGGTCTAATGTAAAGCTATGAACTAAATATTTTCAACCCTCGCTTTCTTCTTGGGTGTAACGTCGTTACGACTTTTCAATCCTCATTGCTTTGAGTTTTGATGTAAATAACTCAGAGCGATCGCTTTTTTCTGGGGTGAATTGTCCAATTGGGGGATGATTGGCAGCAGGTAAACACAATGCCTGTTGATTCAAAGAAGATGTTTCGGTGAGAAGACGGCTTAATGCATAAGTCTGCTGATGCCCAAGAGAATATTTAGACACTCCAGTTGTGGAAGATGGCAAAACATTTTCCGTCTCTGTACTTTCGCGTGTTTGCTGATATAACAGTGGCTTTTCTTCACTCATCACTTGTATCGGCTGAGTATTGCTGTGCCTACTGTACCCATTATTGAGGCTTGCAGCAGTCGCTGAATTGTCAGTTAGAGAATTTGCGGTTGGTGGTAATTCAGGAGTATTTTGTTTATTTTCAGATAAAAAGGGTGAAGTTAGTGAAGTTAAGCTTTCGGGAAATTTGCTGCAAATCAAGCGTTCAAATTCCATGTTGAAATGAAAAATCGCCTGTCCGCGTCGCTGCCAAAACGTTAAAAGTTGCTGAACTGAAAACGCTTTGTAACGACCTTGATACAGTGCTTCAATCACTGCTAAGTGTAGCCAATTAACCGGGTACTGAGTTTGCCAACGGTTAACTAACTCACTGGCACTGTACCCACTGAGGTCAAAACTATAGTGAATTAATAAGGCGGTTGCCAAGTCGAGCCACTCGTGTGTTGGGGTTTGGGAGTCACCGTTCATCTGCGCCCCCTCAAACCGTTGAGCGCTGTGCCGCCCGGTTGAGCGATGTGGTGTGGCAGTGGTGTCCAGGGTTGTTGTGAACATCTGGCTATCAGCTTCTGGCAATAGGTATAAAGTTTCAACCCATGCATATAGCCTCGAAGTGCTTTTAGCTACAGGGGAAGTTACCAAGTGCTTTTAAATTTATAGGAAGTGTTTTTTATTCTACTTGCCAAATGCCTTCATTTGAAACGATATACGGTGATTTTATAGGAGGATATTTTTTGATAGCGACTAATGCTTGGTAAACCATTGCTGCTACTTCGGCTCGTGTGGCAAAGCGAGAAGGCTCGATTTGCTTGGGGTTTGGGTAATTAACTACGATTTTTTGTTGTGTGGCAGTTGCAACTGCTGTACGGGCATAATCAAGAATGGTATCACGGTCACTGTAGCAGAGTAAGGCATCCTTATGAGCCGGTGGCAGCTTCAGTCCGTTAACTAGAGAGACAATCACTTGTAGCCGCTGGACATTTTCATCGGGGCGAAAAGTGCGATCGCTTTTTCCACCGACAAAACCACCCATAGCGGCGATTTGAATCGCATTATAAGCCCAAAAATCCTTGGATACGTCAATAAAATCTGGTACTGGGTGTCTGGGAGTGGGATTAAATGCTGCCGCGACTAAAGCTGCATAATCGGCGCGAGTCATCGGGTTATCTGGCGCAAAAGTGCCATCAGGCAAGCTGTTAATCAAATTGTTGTTTGCTAATGCTTCGACAAAATCCGCTGCCCAATGTCCAGCCATATCAGGAAAAAGCGTGCTAACTACTTGGATATTTTTCTTAACAGTGATAAATTCCACCAGTCCCTTCACCTGTGCCGGATTTAACTTATTACCTACCGAAACCAATTTTTGTGATGTAGCATTATTTAAATCAAATTCACCGTTATCGCGAAAAATATTTTCGCCGTTGTCTTGCTTATTACCTAAATTTGGAAGAGCCTTACCGTTGACTAAAACTCCCCCTTGGATATTATTAGCAATTAGATTCTGACGTAGGATGGGTTGCGCTTGTCTGGAAAGAGCGATCGCTGTCCGATTTTCTATGAGTTTGTTCTTTACAACTATTGGGGCAGCAGAGTCACTAATTGCGATGCCAATAATGTTTTTTTGAAAAATATTCCGCAGCACTTCCCCTTTGCTATTACCAGCCATCACCAAGCCACTGACAGCATTTTGCACAAACACATTGTCTAGAATTGCAGGTTTAGCACTCCCCGTCACAAACAAAGCTTCCCGACCACATTTGGTAAAAGTATTATTGACTAAAGAGGGTGCGGTCGATTCAATCCAAACACCAGTGCCTTTTGCTGCTGTATTTGCCACAGTCACACCCATGACAGTAGCCTCACCTAGCAATAGCAGCGTGATATTTTGCCATCCAAAGCTTTCGCTTTGATATCTACCACTCCCCTCAATCACAATTCCTCGACCTTTAGTGCCTTCGTTACCCACCACCAGCACCCCATCGGGGATCAATAGCGGAAACACTTCTCCAGTGAGAGAATTGTAGTTCCCCACCGCTAGTTGAATAATTGTAGATTTTGTGCTTTCTTTTAAAGCACGGCTAATGGTTTTAAACGGACTGAACTTGGAGGAACCGGGATTTTTATCATTCCCAGTCGCAGGATTAACGTAAAGTGTTTTAACGACAGTCGAGTTCACCATATAGTTAGTAGTCAAGGGTCAAAAATCAATAGTCAACAGTCAAGCTTAAAGTTTCGTGTTCGGATCTCGAAGTTTCATCCTCTGAACTTGAAGTTTCATGTTTTGAACTCGAAGTTTCGTGTTCGGATCTCGAAGTTTCATCCTCTGAACTCGGAGTTTCATGTTCTGAACTCGAAGTTTCATCCTCTGAACTCGGAGTTTGGTGTTCTGAACTCGGAGTTTCATGCTCTGAACTCGGAGTTTCATGTTCTGAAATCGAAGTTTGGTGCTAATAAAGCTCAAATTCTCCTTTCATCCCCCACTCTCCCACTCCCCGACTCCCTAATCTCCCTAAAATCCGCTGCATTTTGAAAATATTGATTTAATATCTGTTAATGTCCAATTCAGCAATCAGGCGAATTTAACGATGATTGAAGTTGATGGTCTGAGTAAAATATACGGCTCAACGACAGCAATCACTGATGTTACTTTTAACGTAGAACAAGGTGAGATTTTAGGGTTCTTGGGACCCAATGGTGCTGGTAAAACTACAACCATGCGGATTTTAGCTGGTTATTTACCTGCGACAAGTGGCACAGTGAGAATTGCTGGCTACGATGTCCATGAAAATTCTCTCTTAGTACGGCAACGAATTGGCTATTTACCGGAAACACCCCCGTTATATCCAGAGATGACGGTATCTTCATTTTTATATTTTGTGACGCGGATTAAGGGAGTATCGGCAGGCGATCGCACTACCAAGGTAAAAGCAGCGATTAAACGCTGTAATCTAGAAGATAAGAGTAATGTAATTATTCGTAAGCTTTCTAAGGGATACCGCCAAAGAGTTGGCATTGCCCAGGCGATCGTCCACGATCCACCAGCTATCATTCTAGATGAACCTACTGTTGGTCTTGATCCCCGGCAAATCATTGAAGTGCGAAATTTAATTAAAAGTCTCGCGGGTACTCACACAATTATTCTCTCTACGCACATTTTGCCAGAAGTCAGCATGACCTGTAACCGCGTAGCCATCATTAATCGCGGTAAAATCGTAGCAACTAATACCCCAGAAAATCTGATGACGCAGTTGACAGGTGGCTCTGGGTATGAATTGGAAATTGCCGGGGAACCTGGGTTAGCCAAACAGGTATTGCAAAACTTACCTGGTGTAAGTTTGGTAGAATCGATGCCGAGCGGAATGCAAAGGAGTACCCCAATTGCGGATAACCGAGGTTATTTGCGGGTAATATCGCAACCAGGAACCGAACCAGGACAGGAAATTGTCACGGCATTGGTGCGTGCAGGATTCGGTTTATATGAAATGCGACGTGTCAGCGCTACTTTAGAAGATGTGTTCTTGCAACTGACTACAGAAGAAAAAAATTTGCCATCTGAGGTAGACTCAGCAGAAGCCAAAGAAGGAGAAGCAGCGTAAATGGGTGTAGTGCTGGGTAATATTATTGCCATTTATCGCCGGGAATTGCAAAGTTATTTTGTATCGCCTTTAGCTTATGCGATCGCGAGTATTTTTTGGCTGTTGTCTGGATTGTTCTTTGTCTTGATTTTGCTCGGACCCGAAGGTATCTTACCAACAGTTGCCGCATACGATTTACAAGGACAACAAGTTGGGGTGCCAGTACCACCTATCGATGTACCCTACGAATTTGTCAGGGCATTTTTGGATCGTATGGGGTGGCTGTTGCTGTTTATACTGCCAATTCTTTCAATGGGACTGTATGCGGAAGAACGCAAACGCGGCACATTGGAACTTTTAGCGACATCACCAATAACTAACTGGGCAGTAGCTATAGGTAAGTTATTGGGAGTGTTGACATTTTTTACAACAATGGTAGCACCACTGCTGGCGTTTGAAGCGATCGCCTTAAGTGGATCAACTCCACCAATATCCCCAACAATTCCCTTGCTAGGTCATCTTGCATTAATCTTACTAGCAGCGGCAATATTATCTATAGGGATGTTTATTTCCTCTTTAACAGACAGCACAATTTTATCTGCCGTCCTCACATTTGCAGTAATTTTATTGCTGTTATTCATAGATTTAATCGCCAAAAATGTTGGTGGTTTTGCCGGACAAGCTTTAGGTCATCTATCCTTACTCAAACATTACAACACCCTAGTACAAGGAATCTTCGATACCAGCAGCTTGATATTATTTGCTAGTTACATTATCTTAGGCATCTTTCTCACGGCACAATCAATTGATGCATTGCGATTTCAACGTAATTAGTTCGTGGATGGTGGTAGAGACGCGATTAATCGCGTCTGTACAATCTTAGTGGGTAGAAATGAAAGTTAGGAGTTATGAGTTAGGAATTAGGAATTTTTTTTAACAACCAACAACCAACAACTAACAATTAATTAATAACAATTAATTAATAATTATGAAGAGCATCGCAAAACGAACACTTTGGAAATATCTATTTTGGTTTGGTCCATTTTTACTTGTTGCCGGCTTAACAGCGGGGTTAGTATCTCAAAAGTGGGGAGCAATTCCATTAGCATTTTTGATTGCCGGAATTGTCATCATCGGCTTTTGGTTAATCTGGCAAACTCAACGAACTAACTGGTGGGGACGCCGTTCTACCCAAGCTGGTACAAATGCGTTAGTTGCGACTCTTGCAGTGTTGGCAATTTTAGGTTTTATTAACTTCTTAGGTACTCGCTACCACCTACGAACAGACTTAACTGATACTCAATTATTTACCCTTGCGCCGCAATCACGAGAATTGGTACAGTCTTTGCAAAAGCCTGCAAAGGTATGGGTGTTTGATGTTAACCGAAATCCCCAAGATTTAGAATTACTGGAAAATTATCGCAGGCAAGGTTCAAACTTTAAGTTTGAATTTGTCGATCCACAAGCAAGACCAGGTTTGGCAGATAAATTTGGTGTGAAAGATTATGGAGAAGTTTATCTAGAATCTCAAGATAGACGACAGTTAGTGCAAGTAGTGAACCCGAACGAACGTCTGTCAGAAATTCGCTTAACTAATCGCTTACAACAAATCAATAGCACAACCACAGCTAAAGTTTACTTACTTCAAGGTCACGGTGAACGTCAACTGGCAGCAGGGGAAGGTGCAATTTCCCAAGCAATTCAAGCATTAAGTGAGAAAAATTTCACCACATCACCACTAAATTTGGCAGAAAAGTCAGCAGTTCCTGATGATGCGGCTGTCGTAGTCGTAGCAGGTGCGAAAAAAGCTTTGTTTGACAATGAAGTAAAAGCTTTGCAAACCTATCTCAATCGAGGTGGTAACTTGCTATTGATGATTGATCCAAATACTGACTCTAAACTTGAGAGTTTACTACAACAATGGGGTGTGCGCCTTGATAATCGTTTAGCAGTGGATGTTTCTAACAATGTGGGGCTTGGTCCTGCGGTTGCTTTAGTGACAGAATATGGACAACATCCAATTACTAAAGATTTCGGTAATGGAATTTCGCTTTATCCGCTTGCTCGTCCTTTAGAAGTTACTCCAGTGCCCGGTGTCGAGTCTACCACGTTGATAGTAACCAAACCGTATCCCAGCAGTTGGGCAGAAAGCGACTTGCAAAGCGAAAATTTGCAGTTTAATGAAGGAAGCGATCGCAAAGGTCCATTAACTTTAGGTGTAGCATTAAAACGCAAACTATCAGCCAAACCAGCCGCTTTACCTACCCCCACCCCCAACCCTTCACCATTACCATCACCAACCACTCAAAGCAAAGCTTCCCCCACTCTCCCCCTCTCCCCCTCTCCCACTCCCTCATCTCCCCCCCTCTCCCCCACTTCCACCGAATCACGCTTAGTAGTATTAGGAAATTCCGATTTCGCTACTGATGGTTTGTTTCAACAACAGTTAAACGGAGATGTATTTCTC
>JBPCQW010000491.1:0-4019 GCA_050997715.1 Hassallia sp. | reverse complement strand
ACTTTGCACATTGATAATATTGCCCGTTAAAGGTGACGTCCCTTTCATATAACAACTGCTGAATCATCGCCATTGCTTCTAACATTTTCGGGCGAGATTCACTCGTTCCTGTAGCAAAATGTTTGTTTTGTTGCGGAAACGGTCCACCTTTGGCAATTCCAAATATCAATCGCCCACTACATAAATTATCTAATGTAGCAATATCTTCCGCGACTCGAATCGGGTTATGAAACGCCAGCAACACCGCTCCAGTTCCTAATCGAATTGTGGAAGTAACGCCCGCTAGGTGCGCCAGCAAGACTAACATTGATGAACTGATATTCAATTCATTGAAATGATGTTCGCTAACCCAGGCTTCGTCAAAGCCGAGGTATTCGGCATGTTTCACCAGCGCGACTTGCTCGAAGATGGCGCGATGGGCATCCTGGTAGGGATTTTCATAATTACAAAACAGTCCAATTTTCATGGCGATCGCTATTATTTCTAAGTTGCGACCAAATGCAAATCTAACCACAAGCGTGGATGTGCCTGCTTTAGTTTTGACATCGGATCGCGTAGCAGTCGTGAGGCATTCAGAAATACCACCTGAACTAACCCCATGTTGTCTGCTACTTCTCTAAGTACATCTTTTTTAGCTTGCACATAAGTCAATATTTCGGCAGAGCAATAAATGCCTATGTATTGCAAGCGTTTAGGAGGTCGTCCCCAATAACAGGTGATGACTTTCACATAACAGCCGTGTAACAATTCCCCTAATTGTGGGTAATAATCTTCCACGACTCTGATGAATTCTTTGGCTAGGATATCTTCAGTAATCATTACAAAACATATTTTACGTAGCGCTCATCACACATGTTAATATAACACATTTTTTGTCAAATAAAGCTGACAATAAACCTATATCTTATTAATATTTTATAATTTTAATTAAATAATAGGAGGTATGCTAAAAGCATACCTCCTATCAATTTGATATAGCACCCAAACTTTTTTTAAACTTGCCTGTGACTGGAAAAATAATCAAATGTAGCGCCAATCCAGCCAAGGCAGTTAAATAATTAAAGTTGATTGTTTCCGCAAAACATCAGAATTGCGATGTGGAAAATTTATCATTCAAAGTTCTCACTCATAACAATCATTAATGGTGATTATCGAGCATTCCGCTCTGATACCAAAACCTCTGCTACCAATTCTGGCAAATCCATGAGGTCAACATATCCATCTGAACCACGCATAGGAGAGATAAATGTATAGTTTGGGTCACACTCTCCATTGTCGTAAACTTGAATAAACCACCTATCAGCAAATCCGGCAATGCCAAGTTCTACAATGTACCAACACTCGCCAATCAAACGAGAGTTAAAAATTGTAAACCACTCTCTATTTGCTTCAGAAACGTTCCAATCTGCCATCAGGAACTCTAACGCGATTTGTCCGGCATCTATTGAAGTCAATAGCATTTCTACTCCTTATTTGAAACTTCAGGATACAATCCTAATTCCTTCGCTAGCTCACGGGCAACAAAGAATAAAAACTCTGCACCATCTTGATTTCCTTCGTGAGCAAACATAGTTCCTACTTGCATCATTGTCTGCACCAAGCCAGCATCCATTAATTCTGGCTCTTGCTCTAAAACTTCCGGTTCTTGACCGTTAGGACACTTAAGTAGCCGATCAATTAAATTAAAATACAGGTTTTGGCGTTGTTCTTGGGTTTGTTCTGTCATGGTTACTTTTATTGATGCGCGAATTGTTTATTGCTCGATGCTTTGCTGCCAAAGTCTTTCCAACATTTCTATCTGTTCTTGCAAAACCGCAGCCCGATATACAAGATACCTATCGTAGAAAAGAATTGCCAAGCCAATACAAATAGGGAAAAACAAGAAAAACCATTCCAACAAAGTGGCAATTTTATATTGCTCAACAGTAGTTAGTATTTCTTGTGCCGGATTGGGTTTTGTATCTTCTTCCTTAGTAGTTAATAACCTTTGTTGCAGTGCTTCGTCAGCATTATCTGTACCAATTTGATTAACTGCATAAGTTGAATTCTTTATTTCTAATAATTCGATATGTCGTCCCCAAATTATGCCAAATACTACTACCCCTGGAGAAAGCACTGCTAAAGTTACTAAACAAACTGTGAGAATATTTACAATTCTGGATCTCATCTTGACTCTTCGTTGCAAGGCAGTATCTACCCAGTGAGCAAATATTTTTTACGGTTTATACAAGCACTAATCTTTGACAAATGAAATGGCAGAAGCGTGCAAAATATAAATATCCGAAGTCAGGAAGCACTACTGACAGGAGTGACGCACATCTTTCCCTTATCTACAACAGGGGGTTAAGAAGTCCCCCCTCGTTCTTTAGGTTTGCACCATCAGAATGTCGGGGGGTAGAGGGGAATCTCTGCGTAAATCCTATTAGTTTTATATCAGTCGTCTCTGCACACAACTATTTATCTGTGTGGATTAAGATTATTAAATTAATTAGATTTGTACTCAAAGGCTGCAATTGTTATCAGATAAGACTTACAAAAATTTGTTGGGGTAGGGGTACTAGTATTTTTGGGTTGGGGTACTAGTATTTAGCTTCTGGGGGTTCTAGCATTTTTGTACTCAACATAAAACCCGTCCTGGCTTTGATTAAAGACTGTTTTTGAGCTAATTTATGCAAGATAAAGTTTGTACTCAAAGCAAATCATATTACTTGGTAAATATACACGCAATTAACTTAAAATAAATCAATAAAACATTAATATTGCATTAAATATTTGCATCTCTTATCTAGAAAAACTAAAAAATCATCTAAACAATACAGAAATAACTTCCATTGATTTATAAAATGCGTTGTTAGTAAGGTACAGTTTTCAAGGCGAAAGCGAACAATTTTTCAATACTCAAACCCAATTCCACTTCTCTTCACAACTCAACTGCCAGATTTACTACAACCCTTGCTCACTCTGCTCATGCTCAAGTATTTTAAATTTTCTGGGGAAGTTAGAGTATATAATTTATATATGTTTATAGATACACTTGTACTCTTGGGTACAACTTACATCAACAACTCATTCAAAGAGAGAAATTAGTAAATTCAAATAGTGGGACACATATAAGCATCTAACTATAAGAGAATAAAATATGTGACACCTTACTAAGTTTAGAATTTTAGGAGTTAATTCGTGCGGATAGCTAAAGACGTAACAGAACTTATTGGACGGACTCCTTTAGTTGCTCTGAATAAGATCCCCCAAGCTGAAGGATGTGTAGCCCGAATTGTGGTGAAGCTGGAAGGAATGAACCCAGCGGCTTCAGTCAAAGACCGCATCGGCATCAGCATGGTGCAGCAGGCAGAAACAACAGGCTGGATTACCCCAGGAAAAACTATTTTAGTCGAGCCAACCTCTGGTAATACGGGGATTGCACTCGCAATGGTGGCAGCAGCGCGTGGCTACAGTTTGATTTTAACCATGCCAGAAACGATGAGTTTAGAAAGACGCGCCATGCTACGCGCTTATGGTGCATGTGTGGAGTTAACTCCAGGGGCAGAGGGAATGCGGGGCGCAATTCGTAAAGCAGAAGAAATTGTCGCTAAAACTCCCAATGCTTTTATGCTGCAACAGTTTCGCAACCCAGCAAATCCGGAAGTTCACCGCAAAACTACCGCCGAAGAAATTTGGGAAGATACAGACGGGGAAGTGGATATTCTCATCGCTGGGGTAGGTACTGGGGGAACGATTACTGGAATTGCGGAAGTAATTAAACAGCGCAAGCCAAGTTTTCAAGCGATCGCTGTTGAACCCAGCAATAGCCCCGTCCTCTCTGGTGGTGAACCTGGACCACATAAAATTCAAGGCATTGGTGCTGGATTTGTCCCCGGTGTTCTCCGTACCGAACTCATTGACGAAATAATTAAAGTCAGTGACGATCAGGCGATGGCTTATGGGCGTCGTTTGGCGAAAGAAGAAGGATTGTTATCTGGTGTCTCCTCCGGTGCTGCTTTATATGCAGCGATTCAGGT
>JBPCQW010000489.1:0-3875 GCA_050997715.1 Hassallia sp. | reverse complement strand
TTATAAGCGTGGTAGTAACGGTTTTAGCTTTTCCCACTGTTCCGTACCTGTCGTCTCCTCTGTTGATCATGACTATATAGCGATCGCATCTTTTTTAGGATACAACGAGTTTGAAATCGCGGGACTAATCCCTTCTAAGTATTCTACTGATTCCTAAAAATTTAATACCAACAAATATCACAATACAAAAATATTACCAGAGCGATACACAAGACCAGACAATGATATTTTAATTACAATAGTGTCTTTTTAAACACATAGTAACAAAAGCATCATGAAACCAGACGATACCACATATCAATCATCCGCAGATGCATGATACCTTGTAACTCCGTCGTCTCGCATTTTCGCCTTACCTGATGCAGCACTATTTACACCCCCAACACCTTGAGGAATTAGTCAATAGCTCAGGTATTGATTTACACCTGACACAAATCAATTTCCGCTCCCTCCAAGACAGAACTGCTTATGAATATTTGTTAATCTCTGAACATCTCCCGCGTAAAAATAGCGGTATGGTGAAAAATGAGTGGTTGCAACGTTACGCTCATATTACCGCAGGTGGTTGGTGGTGTTCTGGACTTGACCCACTGCATAACTGGCAAATGATGGAATGGGGATGCTTTAAGCCAAATCAACCCAGACTAAATCAAAATAGTAAGTCCATCAAATACGAACATCCCCCCAGCACACCGACGCGGGTATTTTGTCTGCGGGTAACACTGCGTATCTGGCAGCAAGTCGCCAAACGTTACAATGTAGCCATACCTAAAGATATCAACATTGCTGAAAATGGTGAAGCTATAGGCTTTTGGGAATGGGTAATGGAACGAAACATACCCATAATAATCTGCGAAGGTGTGAAGAAAGCCGCTGCATTGTTGACACAAGGATATGCAGCGATCGCAGTTCCCGGAATTACCAGCGGTTATCGCGTCGTCAAAGATGAATTTGGTCAAGTTACCAGTCGTCAACTTATCCCAGATTTAGCAGCTTTTGCGATTACAAAACGCACCTGTTATATTTGCTTTGATTTTGAAACAGAACCGAAGAAAATTGCCGCAGTAAATAACGCCATTTCTCAACTTGGTTTTTTATTCCAAGCCAAAAATTGCCCCATTCAAGTCATCGAACTTCCTGGAAAAGAAAAAGGGGTAGATGAGTTTATCGTTGCCAAAAATGCAGGTGCATTCGAGCAAGTTTATCGCCAAAGTGTTGATTTAGAAGTTTATATTGCTCACACAAAACCGCATACAGCTTTAACCATTCCCCCTGCACTCACTCTCAACCATCGCTACTTAGGAGAAATGCCTTTCCCTGCCTCTGGCTTAGTAGGAGTAAAATCAGCCAAAGGAACCGGAAAAACCACCGCATTGCAAGCAGTAGTCAATCAAGCCAACAGCCAAAATAAACCCGTTTTATTAATAACCCACCGCATTCAATTAGGACGATTCTTATGTGAAAAAATCGGCATTAATTGGAAAACACCTAGTGAGCACTTCAGCCCTCATTCCCTAGGACTCTGCATCGATTCTATGTGGAAACTTAACCCAGAAGATTGGCGCGGCGCAATAATAATATTAGACGAAGTAGAACAATCTTTATGGCATTTACTCAATAGTAATACTTGTAAAGATAAACGTATTAAAATTTTAAAAGTATTTCAGCAGTTAATTTCCACAGTTTTAACAACTGGTGGATTAATTATTGCCCAAGATGCTGATTTATCAGATGTTTCTCTAGAATATTTACAAGGTTTGGCAGGTATTAAATTAACCCCTTGGGTAGTTATTAATCAGTGGAAACCAGAGCGAGGTTGGGATGTGACTTTTTATGATTCTCCCAACCCAACTCCGTTAATTCATCAACTCGAATTAGAGTTACTTGCCGGACGTAAATGTTATGTTACTACAGATAGTCGTACTGGGCGTTATAGCTGTGAAACCATCGAACGTTATTTAAAAGAGCGTTTAGAAAGATTGCAAAAGGAATTTCCGAAAACTCTTGTAGTTAGTAGTCATACAACAAACACACCGGGACACAAAGCGGTTGATTTTGTTGCAGAAATTAATCAAAAAGTAACCGAATATAACGCCGTTTTTGTTACTCCAAGTCTCGGTACGGGAATCAGTATTGATGTCGAACATTTCGACAGTGTTTATGGCATTTTTCAAGGGGTAATAACTGACTCAGAAGCACGACAAGCATTAGCTAGAGTCCGCGATGATGTGCCGCGTATTATTTGGTGTGCTAAACGCGGAATTGGCTTAATTGGTAGTGGTAGTACAAATTATCGCCTGCTTTCTCATTGGTATCAAGAAAATCAAAAAGAAAATTTAGCTTTACTCAGTCCCTTGCATAAAATAGATGTTGATTTGCCATCAGTTTATGACCCAATTCATTTAAGAACTTGGGCAAAGATGTCCGCGAGAGTGAATGCTTCGATTACTTTTTATCGCAAATCGATGAAAGAGAATTTGATTGCTGATGGGCATCAAATTTGGATGCGAAGTAATGCTGTTAACAATAATATTATTCGCGATTTAAGACTTGCCTTTTTAGCAACTGATACCGATGACTCGGTAACTCGACGAAGGTTAGTTTTAGAAATTGTCAAAGTCCAAAAAGATTGGTCACACAGTCGGCAAAAGGCAAAAGAAATTAAACACAAGATTCAAGAAATTAAGCGGCAAAATCAATTATCAGGAGCGATCGCTGTAATTAATGCGAGAGATATTGATTATGGAGAATATCAGCAATTACTAGTTAAACATTCTCTTACTAATGAAGAACGCAATCAAATTGATAAATACATTCTGAAAAAAAGGTATAGTGTTGAAATTACTCCACTGCTGAAGTTACGGGATGACAAAGGATATTATTATCAATTATTAACTCACTATTATTTAACTCACGAAAGCGAGTATTTTTGGGTTAGAGATAAGCAAGAATGGTATCAGCAGTTATCTTGGGGTGAGGGTAAGGTTTTTCTCCCAGATATAAAAACATATACGCTGAAAGTTGAGGCTTTGAGAGCATTAGGTATGCAACAGTTTTTGGAAGCAGCACGCAGATTTAGTGAAAATGATGCTGAGTTGATATTATTAAAAAATACGGCGTTGCAGTGTAGTAAGCATATTAGAAGGACTTTAGGAATTAATTTTGTGCAGGATAAAGAGCAGGTTTTGGGAATGAAAATTCTCAGTCGATTGTTAAATTTGTTGGGTTTGAAACTGAAGCGAGTGGATGATACAAAACTTATGCAATCACGGAATAACGAACCGCAGAGTAAGCAGAGTACGCGGAGGAATAAGAGTTTAAGAGGTATTTTATGTAAGTCCTGTGATGTTTATGAAATCGATTTAGCGACGCTTGATGATGGGAGAAAAGAAATATTTGCAGTTTGGGATGAAAGGGATGAGTTGATGTTAGCGAATGTTAAGGCTGATTATGTTTCATCGTGGAAGAGTGAGGCTATACGAACGAAGCCTGTCTACGTCGGTGTACCATTTTAAAGATATAAGTGATCGCATAACTCAAGAGAATCCCCACTAGGGCGTTTAGTCGCTTCAGGCAACAATTGCCCCAAGTACCCACCGATACCGATTTTAGCCAAGTCCCCAAAGGTGGGACGGAAATTATCGTCTGCGATCGCCAATACCAAAGCACCGACAACCAAAATAATTACAACCACCGACCGAACGCTTAATTTATTGCGCATTTCTTCTATTGTCTGATTGGTGCTTCATATCAGCTTTGATGTCCTTGATTTCATCAAAAAACCTGCTCGCTTTGTGGTCAATTTTTTCGTCAAGGGCATGTAGCGAGTAATCAACCCGGTCTTTTCGCTCTAAATAAACCGCAATGTGCAAAGC
>JBPCQW010000467.1:0-2838 GCA_050997715.1 Hassallia sp. | reverse complement strand
CATTGCGATAAATAACCGCTTGTGCTACTGACTCTTTCGGATTTTTTGGTCGAATTCCTTTGCCATAGATATCAATCGCAAAAGCTACATAGCCAAGTTGAGCTAATTGCTCTGTACGTTTTTTGGCATAAGGACGAATCAAAATTCACTTTGCCATTAATTCAACTTTGAGGTTCATCTCACGCCATAATCCACTGCTTCATCATATAAGCATTAGGCATTGGGAGAGATTTTCATTATTTTGTTATGCGAGCAAATTAGATAAAGGGCTGTCGGCATTATTTTGATAAAACTCTTTTCAATTGACAAGGTTAATGTTTGTTTAAGCTATTTTTAAATTTAAGAATAGCGATATATTAATCTTGAATTTACCTCTCCAGGTGTAAGAAAGTAAAGCTTAATTAATGCAAAACTCTTCTTATCTGCTGATGAGAAAAAAGTTTGAATGCTCTGTTGGCAAAAGACAACATCTGCATTTAAGTAATATCACAGTCACCATTTTTTGTGGATGACAACATATTTATATTTGGGCTGGTTATTCTGGAAACTCTTATCAGCCGATATAGATAATGTCCGGGATTGCGTACTCAATGATATGTTTGAGGAACTATTATGTTGTTCTCAAAGAAGTCAAATAAAAGACTGCCTAAATTGTTGATTTTGTGTATTATCGTTTCAACTTTGGTAGTTGCACCGTCTGTATTTGAAGATAATTTACATTGGTTTAACAAACCAGTTTTAGAAGTTAGTGCTAACGCTCAAACTCCGGCTGGGGTAGAAGCGCAACCGAAACAAAGCAATCCAGATAAGAATTCCAAAGAAGAAAAAAGTAGTAAATCTGAAGGGAAAAAAGCAGGAAAACTGGATATTTTTAAAATGGTTACAGGTGCGCTAGCAGGGTTAGTGCTTTTTTTATATGGTGTGACAAGAATGGCAGAGGGATTGGAAGCGATCGCAGGCGATCGCGCCAAAGAATTAATTAGCAAGTTCACCACCAATCGCTATGCAGGAGTAGCAACCGGCACGATAGCAACAACGATATTAGATTCATCCTCGGTAACAATCATCATCGTCATTGCGATGGTTAGTGCTGGCTTGTTGTCGTCTGTGCAATCTCTCGGTGTCGTTTTGGGTTCCAACATCGGCACAACAATTGGCGCTCAAATCGTCGCTTTTAAAATTAACGAATATGCACCTATAGCGATGTTCGCAGGCTTTCTGTTGATTTTTCTTGGTAAGACAGAACGCTGGAAGCAAATCGGTTTGATTGTACTTGGTATCGGCTTGTTATTTTTTGGTCTTGACACAATTGAAAAGGCAATGGAACCTTTTGAAGAATATCAGCCATTTATTAAATGGATGGAAACTTTGGGGGATAACACGCTACTCGGTGCTGGTGTTGGAGCGTTATTTACAATCTTGGTTCAATCGTCCTCCGCTACAGTTGCGATTATCGTGACTTTGGCTAGTCAAGGCTTAATTTCCTTACCCGCAGGCATAGCATTGATGCTGGGTGCGGAAGTTGGTACATGTGCTGATACACTGGTGGCTACGATTGGACGCGATCGCCCAGCAATACGAACTGGTGTGTTTCATTTGATTTTCAATCTTGCTTGCGCTGCTGTCGGAATTGTATTTGCTGCACAATTAGCAACACTCGCTAAATGGCTTTCAACAATGCTGGGTGCGGGAAATGACATTGCTCGTCAAATCGCTAATGCCCAGGTAATCTTTAACATATTGGGCGTAGTATTGGTAATTGGATTTCTACCATTGATTGCCCGTGGACTGGAAAAGCTGATTCCTGATAAACAAAATAGCGATCGCCCAGCTGAAGCTTTAGCAAAATAAAAAAATACCTACAGGCTGGAAGCGTGTCCCTATAGCCGCACCTTCAGAATACAGAAGCGCGAATCAGCGGTAATACCATTTTACTTTCTCTCAAGAACAGCTCCCCTGCACAAGGATACAAAAGAGTAAATCAGGGGTATAGCCCCTGGACTGAACCTGGACAAAAATGGACTACCTGACACGAAGAATTGTCTGTGAGCAAAGAAGCGAATATTTCAAGCGCGATCGCCTGTGCCAATGAGTGTCTAACATGAGTGAAACCCCTCGTAGAACGCTTTTTCGTCATTCCACACAATTGTAGAGACGTTCTGTCCGGAACGTCTTTACGAGGGTTTTTTGGTAAATTGAGGAGTCAGACCTACCATTCGCTATAGCTGCATCCTTCTTTCTTGTCCCTGCTTTCGTTGGGATGCTGCACTCAAATTAAACGGCGATCGCTACATTAGAAGATATAGATAAAAATCGCCGTTATTTACTCGCGACTCACACAAAACCATGAGTGCAAACGTCACTATTTCTCAAAATCCCTTACTCAAAGGCTACGGCTTACCTTTTTTCGCAGACATTTCCCCAGAACAGGTTGTCCCAGCCTTCAAGCAACTGCTGGCAGAATTAGACACAGAACTTGCCAGCTTAGAAACTAAGATAGAACCGAATTGGAGCGGTTTAGTAGAACCTTTAGAATATTTAACAGAACGCCTAAATTGGAGTTGGGGCATAGTCAACCATTTAATGGGCGTGAAAAATAGCCCAGAATTGCGCGAAGCTTATGAAAGCGTTCAACCAGATGTGGTGCAGTTTGTCAACAAGCTCGGTCAAAGTCAAGCTATCTACAATGCTTTTAAAACATTACGGCAACGTGGCACTTGGGCAACTTTAGATTCGGCTCAACAGCGCATCATCGAAGCTGCAATTCGAGATGCAGAACTTTCCGGTGTAGGGTTGCAAGGTGAAGCAAAAGAGCGTTTCAACGCTATTCAGATGGAG
>JBPCQW010000382.1:0-19029 GCA_050997715.1 Hassallia sp. | reverse complement strand
TTAGGGGAAGTCGTCCACCGCACTGGCTCCCCATGAGCGACTGCTGAAAGGGTTTGCTGACAGCCTTTGCACCTGCCATGATTGAATAAATGTTTTTTTGTAGTTTTTTACTTCTGACCCTTTGTTGCTTTGGGAGTGCAAGAACTACACTCAAAGATGCGGGAATTTCGCTCATTGGTTACGCGATCGCTACAGATGCACTCTCTTGTCGAGATTATCAAAGTCTAAGTAAAAAAACTCACACTTCTCTCGAAATTATCCGGAAAATAGCTGCGGATAAATCATAACAACTTCCTCAGTGTACTTCTTTACTTGAGCAGCAAATTACCTCAATAAGGAAACATCCACACCCATCAGAAATTTTGTTGTCGAAACACATGTTTGAAGCCGCTTGGCAGTCAATTATATCTCCAAGAGATAAGCAAATGACAAATAATATTCAAATGCTAGTTCTCGACATTGAGTCAACACAAAAGTTATCAAAGCAAATGTTGCCTAAGTTGTTTCTCAAAGAAACAAACAGAAAGTTGTCAAAAAGACAATTTACTGGGAGTATAAAGGCGATCGCTAAATTTCTTATCATCAAGAGTGCAGATTTAGCGCTTTTTGCGATCCTGTATAAATTGCTTATACATTACATCACTCAACTGAAACAAGCAGAACAGAAAATTCGCGAACAAGCGGCACTGCTGGATGTGGCAACTGACGCAATTTTCGTAAAAAATATCCACAACCAGATTTTATTCTGGAATAAAAGTGCGGAACTTTTGTATGGTTGGAAAGTTGAGGAAGCTGTCGGTAAAGATGCTTTAGCGCTTTTGTACGAAGATTTACCGCTGCCAGAATCAGCGCTTTTAACTGTCATTAAAAACGGTTCGTGGCAAGGTGAATTAAAACAAGTACAAAAGAGCGGTGAGGAAGTTTTAGTAGAAAGTCGATGGACTTTAGTAAAAGATGAATTTGGGCAACCTCAATCAATTTTGATTGTTAATACAGAAATTACCCAAAAGAAACAACTAGAAGCACAACTGTTGCGATCGCAACGTTTGGAATGTATTGGCACTTTAGCTGGTGGTATTGCCCACGATCTCAACAATGTGTTAGCGCCGATTTTATTAGCAGTTCCTTTATTGCAGATGAAATTGTCCGACCCGCAAAGCGAACATCTGCTGAAAATGTTAGAAAATAATGTCAAACGCGGAGCAAATTTAGTTAGACAAATATTATCTTTTGCACGCGGAATTGAAGCCAGACAGACAACTGTTAAAATTAACTCTTTGCTCACAGAAATTGAATATATTATTACCGGAACATTCTCTAAATCCATCACCTGCCATACACATATATCAGACAATCTTTGGCAGGTGCAGGGAAACGCTACCCAATTGCATCAAGTGCTAATGAACTTAGTTGTCAATGCCCGCGATGCCATGCCCGACGGGGGTATAATGACAATTTCAGCCGAAAATCTCGTCATTGATGAACATTATGCGAAAATGCATATAGATGCCGAAGTGGGTTGTTATGTTGCTATTACTATTGCGGATACAGGTATAGGGATACCGCAGACAATTCAAAAGCGAATTTTTGAGCCATTTTTCACTACTAAAGAAGTAGGAAAAGGTACAGGTTTAGGACTTTCCACAGCGTTAGGCATTATTAAAAATCACGGTGGATTTTTGAATGTCTACAGTGAAGTTAATAAGGGAACGCAATTTCAAGTTTACTTACCTTCTTCCGCCAAATTTGAAATCGATTTGCCTTCTAAAGAATTAGAATTAATTAGAGGAAATGGTGAATTAATTTTGGTGGTGGATGATGAAGCCACAATTCGCGATGTGACTAAATCATCTTTAGAAACGTATAATTATCGGGTACTAACAGCTAGTGATGGTGTTGAAGCTGTAGCAATTTATGCCCAAAATCAGCAGGAAATTAGTGTAATATTGCTGGATATGATGATGCCTTGGATGGATGGTGCGATCGCTATCCGCACCCTACAAAAAATAAATCCTCATGTGAAAATTATCGCTATGAGTGGTTTGTTATCAAATCAAAACATTGCCGAATCCGCCGGCACAGGTGTCAAAGGATTTTTATCTAAACCCTGCACAGCGAGAGAATTATTGCAAGCGATCAACTCAACTTGCTGCCAAATCCATTAATAAGTAGTTGGACACAATTAATTATTAATAAATAAAAGCATGAATCGCATCAAAAGTATTTATGGTGGAGAACGCCATCATCTCAAAACAGACACATTTCCATACATTTGTTTAAAAGTTCGTCTGCTGTTGACACAGATTCTACATCAATACACATAAATCCAAGACGCTCAACCTCCTCCCTCATATGTTTATTGTAGAATAGGGTACGGTTCAGAAACTTTTGAATTAAGTGTTTTTCATCCTTACATACATTACAAAAATTACTTTCACGCTTGATTCGGTTTCGGAAGAGTTGGTTCCTAGCCGTAAGCCAAATTGCTTTAATACCATTTGAGCCTACTAAATTCGCTACAAATCCTGGCCATAATGCAGAACCCTCAAGTATAAGGCATTGCGTTGATAAATCAGAGGCATGAGAACGAACAATAACCTCGACCTGTGGCAACACATTTTTCTCATAATGCGACAATACGTCTAAAAAAAGAGCTTCGACAGACAGCTCCCTATAAAATTCTGCTACGTGTTCTGGAATAGCCTTTCCATCTGCACCTACCCAAGGACGTCCCGGATGCCGAGCGAGTTTGTCCGTAGAACGATAACTCCAACCAAGCTTTGCCGCCAAAGCTTGCCCAAGGGTCGATTTGCCTGCATGAGAGGAGCCGCCAATTAGAATCACTCGTGTTTCATTGATTAATTTATTCATTAACCCTTATCTGATGGTTGTGTGCTTACGCAGCAGGACTTTCAGCCAAGGGCGTAAGTTTCTGTACGGATGCTCATTTGACCCCTATACTTAGCTTGATCAAAAATAATTACTGCTATCGATTACGTTTTTATTTGTTATTGTTAATATTATTAAACTTTTTCAGAAATTTTCCGGGAAAAGACCATTATGGCTTTATACGCTGAATTGCATAGACATCTGGGCGGTTCGGTTGTACCCCGTGTTCTGTGGCGATACTTAGAACGCAATTCGTCAGATTTACTTTCACGGTTTGCTGACTATTCGGCTTTTGAAGAGTTTTTCACGCGATCGCGCAGCACGTTAGATGAATATCTGGAATTGCACACTTTGGTAGAAAGCGTGCAAAATGCCGAAAGTTTGCCTTACTTTATCTATCGTCTGATGCGGGGTGCTTATATTTTTGAGAATTTGGCTTATCTAGAACTGCGCTATACTCCTTATCTCCGCACACCCAAAAATCTAAGTCAATCACAGAGAATTGACAAAATGGCGGAGATTGTGGAAATTGTCGGGCAAGCAAGTCAATTACAAGAATATCCGATTGTTACCAGCCAAATACTTTGTATGCACTCGCGTTTACCTTATGAGGTGAATAAAGCGATTGTAGATTTGGCAGCGCAAAATACCAAGTATATCTGTGGAATAGATGTTGCTGGTGGTGATAGCTATTATGCCGATCGCTTGGATGAGTGGATTAGTTTGTATGATTATGCGCGATCGCTGAATGTCAAAACCACCGGACACCTTTACGAAACCACGGCTGGCTGTTATCCACAATTATTACCTTATCTAATGCGGATTGGTCACGGCATCCAAATTCCGCTACTGTATCCAGAGTTACTTAAAGATGTAGCTAAACGCGGACAGTGTTTGGAGGTTTGCCCGACAACATACTTAAAAACAGGTACTTTAGACGATATTCGTCAACTCAAGATAGTTTTTGACCGATGTTTTGATGCTGGGGTAGATATCGCTATTTGTACTGATAACGCAGGTTTGCACAATGTCCGTCTACCCTTTGAGTATGAAAATCTCTTAACTTATGACATTATTAACTTCCAACAGCTACAAGCTTGTCAAGATGCAGCTTTCCGTCATGCTTTTGCTTGGCCCTACGGTCAACGTCCGGCATCATTGTTAAATGGATTGCTGAAACCTGAACCGATGAAATCTTTATCGATGCGGGGTAATTAGTAGTAAGCGCTTCAGCGCTTTATAATTAGCGCTGAAGCGCTTACTACGAATAAACTTCTTTACAATTCATAAAATTTTCTACCGAAATGTAAAGAAATTTGCTTATTCTATTCAGTGCTTGGCAACTCGCCTACACTGAGATTTATGTCTTCTACGATTCAAGCTTTACCAACGGAGGTAGTATACCTCATTACAGCCGGAGAAGTAATCGACTCTCTAGCTTCTGTGGTGCGGGAATTGATAGAAAATTCCCTAGATGCAGCTGCAACGCGGATTGTAGTTTCTGTATGGGCGCAGCAATGGCGGGTGCGTGTAGCAGATAATGGTCGTGGGATGAATTTGGATGACTTGCAACAAGCCGCATCAGCGCACAGTACCAGTAAAATTCGCTCTTGTGCAGATTTGTGGCAAATTAACAGTTTAGGATTTCGGGGTGAAGCGTTACACAGTTTGACGACTTTGGCAGATTTAGAAATTTTAAGTCGTCCAGCAAATTCTTCAGATGGTGGATTCCGGGTTGTGTATGGCTATGGTGGGGAACCTGTGGTAGTGGAAGCAGCAGCGATCGCACCTGGTACAATTGTCACCATATCCAATTTATTTGGAAATTACTCAACTCGTCGTCAAGGCTTGCCAACATCAGCTATTCAAATGAAAGCGGTGCAAGCATTGATTTATCAAATTGCCTTGTGTCATCCTCATGTTACCTGGCAAGTTTGGCAAAATGACCGTGAATGGTTCACTCTTTCACCTGCCGCTACAACGGGAAAACTGTTACCTCAAATTTTACATCAAGTTAAACAAGGCGATTTACAAGAACTAAAATTAGAATTACCGAAGCCGAACAAAGCCCTAAACTTAGTCATAGGATTGCCTGATCGCTGTCATCGTCATCGTCCAGATTGGGTGCGTGTAGCTATTAACGGACGCATCGTAAAATCGCCGGAATTAGAGCAAACGATTTTTACAGGATTTCACAGAACATTACCACGCGATCGCTATCCAATCTGTTTTTTACATCTTTATATTTCCCCCGACCAAATTAACTGGAACCGCAACCCCGCAAAAACTGAAATTTACCTCAATGAATTAACTTATTGGCAAGAACAAATATCCAGCGCGATTGAACAAGCACTTCGCATCGATTCTGTCAATATCAAAGAAGCAGTTCACACAACACGAGTTAGTAAATTAATCAAAGCCGCCGAAGAAAAAGGCGGTTATCATGTTCAACGTCCCAATTCTGAAGAGGAAAATAAGCCGCTTAATTCTCTCAAAGCTGTTGCTCAAGTTAGTAATACTTATATAGTTGTAGAACATGAAAATGGCATGTGGTTGGTAGAACAGCACATCGCTCATGAGCGAGTTTTATATGAGCAATTGTGCGATAATTGGCAACTTGTTCCTGTTGAACCGGCAATCATTTTATATCAATTATCACCAGCGCAAGTTTCGCAACTACAACGCATCAATATAGATATAGAACCCTTTGGTGAACAACTTTGGGCAGTTCGTAACATACCTGCACTTTTACAGCAAAGAGACGACTGTGCAGAAGCAATTTTAGAACTTAGTTGGGGTGGCGATTTACAAACAGCACAAGTAGCCGTAGCCTGTCGCAGTGCAATTCGCAACGGTACACCTTTAACTTTACCAGAAATGCAGACACTCTTGGATGATTGGCAACGTACCCGCAACCCCCGCACCTGTCCCCACGGACGCCCGATTTATCTATCTTTGGAAGAATCAGCCCTAGCCCGGTTTTTCCGACGTAATTGGGTGATTGGTAAGAGTCACGGGATATGATTCCTAGATCCCCGACTTCTTAAAGAAGTTGGGGATCTGAACCTCAGGCGATCGCACTACAATGATAAACAGGCAAGGAGTTTAAATAATGCAAGCTGACAAAATATTGGAGCAAAGGTTACTTGAAAAAATCCGTCATCTAGTTCCCGAACAAATGGTACTAGTTGAAAATTTTATTGATTTTTTATCCTAGCAAAATACAGATGTTAGCCTCACTCTAGCTGCCGCAAAGCTTTCTGAACCAGCTTTGCAAAAAATCTGGGATAACCCCGATGATGCTGAGTATGACCAATTATAAGTTTGGTGATGTTGTTTTAGTACCGTTTCCTTTCACTGACCAGACTACTACTAAAAAACGCCAAGCAGTTATTATTAGTTCTACCGATTATCAACCCGAACGTTCTGATTTGGTATTGATAGCCGTTACAAGTCAAGTAAATCCAGCAACCTCTTTTGGTGAAATGACAATTACTGAGTGGAAAGCGGCTGGTTTAATTAAACCTTCAATTATCAAACCAGTTTTAACTACCATTGACAAAAAACTAGTGATTAAAAAGTTAGGACAACTCCAGGAAGTTGATGCCCAAACATTGCATAATCTTTTGCAAGTTATCTTAGGTGGGTAGATGCGATAACCTTAAATAATCGTGTAATTGAGAGTGCGATCTGCGCTTCTGAAGCAGACGCTCCGCGAACGCAGCAGGGCTTCGCTATCGCATCAAGTTATCGTGTCATCAAGAGTGCGATCGCCTAAAATTATGGAGTTATCGAAGGTGCGTTAGCGTACCCGTAGGGAACCGAAGGAAAGCTTACCGTTACGTATCGCATACTGCAATCGTGTGAGAATCGCGCAAAATTAGCCTGTCATCGAGAGTGCGATGCTCCTTTGGAGCGGTCTTCTCTGCGAGACGCTACGCGAACGACCATCGCATTTATAATTTAGTATGAGTATGAATTAAGTGAAAAACTAATGTTGCAATCAATTGAAGGAATTTACAAGCACGGTAAGGTAGAACTTGCCGAATTACCATCTAACGTGTCAGAAAGTCAGGTTATTGTAACTTTTTTAGAGTCAAAAAAAGCTCAGATAGAAAGGCAAATAATGCGGTTTGGTATGTTCTCTGGAAATAAACAATCAACAGAAGAAGATTTTGAAATTGCTGAATTTAAAGGGGATACAGAAGATGGTTTAGAATGGTCATAAATAATTATGAAGTATGTTATCGATACTCATGCTCTCATATGGTTTCTCGAAGGAAATTCGCGGTTAGGTGCAAATGCCAAAGCTATTCTTTCTAATCCTGATTCTCAATTATTGATCCCTGCAACAGCATTAGCCGAGGCTGTTTGGATTGTTGAAAGAAGTAGAACATCTATTCCTTCTACTAGAGATGTAATTTCAGCAGCTGAAGCTGACCCTCGTGTGGTAATTTATCCACTTGACAAAGATGTAATTGAAATGACTATCAGCTTATCTGCTATTAATGAAATGCACGATAGGCAAATTGCTGCTACTGCGCTAGTTTTAGCAAGCAAAGGTGAGGTAGTGCAGTTATTGACATGTGACAAAAATATAACCGCATCAGGTTTGGTTTCTATTGTTTGGTAGATGCGATCGCTCTATAGAATCGTGTCATGGAAAGTGCGAGCAGATAAAATAATCGTGTCATGGAAGGCGATCGCACTATTAGTAATATGGATAGAAAGTGCGATCGCCTAAAATAATTGTGGTATTATAAAGCGTGATCGCATTAAATCATCCTGTCATCGAAAGTGCGATCGCACTACAATACCATTTATTTATATTTATAGAGAAAATTGGGTGTCAAAATCTGTAATACTCAATTTTTGCTATGAAACGGCTAAAATAAAATGAAAGTCAAAGAAATAATTAAAATCATAGAGAATGATGGTTGGTATTTAGCAAGAATAAGGGGAAGTCATCGTCAATACAAACATCTGAAAAAATCAGGTTTAGTTACGGTTCCTGGAAAATTATCTGATGCTAACCGCACCTGGTACATTAAACAGTATTTTGAAACAAGCTCAATTAAAAATATCAACTGAAAAAATCGAAAACCAAGAACATCAAGAAGATATAGAAAATCAGGAAGAAAATTAATGCGTTACGCAATAGTAATTGAGAAAGCTACTAATAATTATTCTGCTTATGTTCCTGACTTACCTGGATGTGTGGCAACAGGTTTAACGATAGAAGAAACTGAAGAACAAATAAAAGAAGCTATTGCTTTTCATTTGGAAGGATTACGCGAGGAAGGTTTACCAATTCCCGAACCAACAACTCTTTGTCAATACGTCGAGGCATAATTAGCAATTAAAGTGGAATCTTAATTTATCGTAGCGAGGCGATCGCATCAAATTTATTGGGTTATAGAGAGTGCGATCGCCTAAAATAATTGTGTTACCGAAAGTGCGATCGCATTAAATAATCGTGTCACCGAAAGCGCGATCGCCTAAAATAATCGTGTGATGAAGAGTGCGATCGCTCTATATAATCGAGTTATCGAAAGTGCGATCACATGAAATTATCGTGTCACCGAAAGTGCGATCGCTCTATATAATCGTGTCATCCAAACTGCGATCGCATGAAATAATCTGGTAATGGAAAGTGCGATCCCTAATGTAAAAAGCGTCCACTCATAAATCACTTGTATTTGACATACACACCAGTGACTTTAACCTTTGACCACCCTCGACCAACATTAAACTTGCCTTTAGGACTTCGTGCATACGTGCGAACTCTGATTGTTCGTGGAAACTTGAGACTTGTTCCAGGTACAAGTTCAACCCAATCGTCATAAGTGAGATCGTAAGAGTTTTCTGAACCATTTTGGGATATCCATTCCACTTTGACTTGATCGCGATTAATTACATAATTTTCAGGAGCGGTGTTGCTATCCCAACCAGATGTTGCAGTATGTCTAGCCCCATCAAAGTCAGTTTCCTGAGTAGTTATTTCAGACCAAATTTCAAAACCAGCCATTTTCAAGTTTCTCCTTGAATTATTAAGTTATTGATTGTAGTTGCAATCGCAAAGAGCCAACGTACTAGTTTCTGATCCGAATATAAGGCTGATAAGTATTTGGCGTGGAAGTACATTTTTCCTTTCCAAAAACTTTCAGACACTCCGCATGATTGTAAGTCTCTTTTCCTACAGCTATTGATAATCTGGCGATACGCATATTAACTTCATTGCCGCTAAAAGAAGCACGTATCGATGACAAAAGTTTCTGCACTGTTAATTCTCGTTGTAAAGTCTGCGCTACTGCTGGAGATTTCTTTGACGCTTCCCCAGATAGCTGCGCCAGCGACTCTCTAGCAAAGTTAGAGAAATAAGTAGCAGTTGCTCCTCCTCCCGATACCGTCGCATCTAAAGCTATAACACCAGCTATTTTCAGTTCTTCTTCGTGACTTATCTCCTTTGAGTAAAAAACTGTCCAACCATTTTCTAAATTACCTCTTCTTTCCCATTTATTAGTTTTGTGATAAGCAGAAGCACTATTTGGTGAAGCTACTACCCCTGCGGTACCGATGATAGAAACAACTCCAACAGTCGCAAAAACATTCAAGAATTTCATGTGTTTAATGTACGGTAAAAATTATTGTGAATTACGAAACTATTACTTAGGTGAGTGACTGTAGATAGTTTCTGGTTCTGCTGTATAAACAAAACATAGCTAACCCCCTGACCCCAAATCACCTAATGAGCGTTAGCAACATCATTAGCAATTTCCGCAACAGAAAACCCCTACACTAATACAGCAAATAACATCACAGCCGAAAAAATACTTACATCTAACCAAACAATAAACAATGAGTTTGGTTGTTGAATTTTATCTGATGACTAAATATATAAAGCTTGTAAGATAGTGATTTGATAAGTTAACGTGAAATACTCCCCAACTCTCCAGGTGACACTACGGGAATTTCCCCACTCACGAAACCAGATACATCACGGGTAACAATTACATCTAATCCGTGCGCTATTGCACAAGCATATTGCACCGCATCTTCAAAATCTCGAAAATTAAGCGCGATCGCTTGTTCAATTACGCTTCTATCAACTGGGCAAATATATAAATCTGTCAATATTTGTGTAATTGCATCTTGAGCAGCAACTATTCCTGCTGCTTTGCGAACAATGTAATAAATGTTGGTAATTGTTGTTGCTGCAATAAACCCTTCTATCTCACCAGCATCAATTTTCTCAAACAACTTTGCTGCATCTTGAACAAAAGGTTCTCGCTCTTGCAAAAAATCAAGAACAACATTTGTATCAATTAAAATTCGCATTATTGATATTTTTCTGTGAGATAAGCTGCATAATCATTTTGAATTTCTTTATTAGCGGATATCTCTGTACCTTTGGCAATACCCCGCAAACGGGATAAATTGCCTTTTTTCTTCGGTGGATAAGTTTCCTGTTGTAGCGATTCCAACAGGGTTTGTACTAGTTGCCAACGTTCGTTAATCGGCAATTGCAGTGCTTGTTTTTGCAATTCTCGCAAAGTCATAAGCGTATTCGGTGCGTCATCCACCTTAATTGTAAAGCGATCGCCTGGTACAAAGTGCGTTACTCCCAGCTAGACGCTAAAGCAGAAAAAATAGTTATCCCTAAGCGATCGCTTGATGAAGCTACCAGCCCTCAATTTCACTGAAATATAAAGATTACATGTAGTTTCTTGCCTGTATAAACAAACACTGATAGCCTAATATCTATTAGTAAAATTTATTTTGACCATAAATTTAATGGCATTACATCCTCATTCACGAAGCGATGATTTAGCAAAGAAATTTGCCGAAGCAAACGAGTGTTGGAACCTAGAGAAGGTATACCGAGATATTGCGGATGCCAAACAGCAAGAAAGACGCAGGCAGTGCAAACAACTGACTCCGACTGAAAAAGCTTGTTTGCGGGGATTGCTTTCTGGTTACAGTCCAACTGAGATTGCTACGGAACTTAACCGCGAACCAGGTGGATTGAGGGTTGAACTTTGCAGAGGTTTGTATCGATACATTGAGACTGTGACGGATATGTATATCAAAACTTATAGTAATGTATCAAAACTTCTCGAAAATGCAGGATACAAACTTTACCCCATCCTGACAGACACCCCTCTCCTTAATAAGGAGAAGGGAAGGGGTGAGGTTTTAAACGCAACTCGTCAACATCGAGATTGGGGAGAAGCGATTGATGTCTCTATTTTCTACGGACGCACCAATGAGTTAACTAAGCTACAACAATGGATTGAACAAGATAAATGTCGCTTAGTTGCACTCTTAGGAATGGGTGGAATTGGCAAAACAGCTTTATCGGTGAAGTTAGCGCAACTGGTGCAAGAAGGTTTCGAGTTTGTCATTTGGCAAAGCCTACGTGGTTCTCCCCCCCCCCCGCAAATATTAGATACATTAATTAAATTCCTTTCTTGCCAGCAGGATACGAATTTACCGGAAACGGTAAGCTGCAAAATCTCCCGACTGATTGAATATTTACGTAAATCCCGCTGCTTGTTGGTTCTTGATAACTTTGATGCGATACTTAGTAGCGGTGAAAGAGCAGGAACTTATCGCGATGGTTATGAACAATATGGGGAACTGCTGCAACGAGTGGGGGAAGTACCGCATCAAAGTTGCTTGTTGCTAACTTCGCAGAAAAAGCCAGCAGAAGTAGCAGCGCTAGCTGGAGAAATTTATCCGATTCGTTGTTTGCAATTATCAGGATTAAATAATGATGCAGCAGAAAGGATTTTAGCTGCAAAGGGGCTTTCTGCGTCGATGGATGATGTAGAAAAACTAATTCAATATTATCGCGGACATCCTTTGTCATTAAAGATAGCAGCAACTTCAATTTTAGATTTATTTAACGGTAATATTTCCGATTTTTTAGAAGAAAATACAACGGTTTGTAATGGCGATCGCAATCTTTTAAATCATCAATTTGAACGTTTGTCACCTTTAAAAGCTGAGGTGATGTACTGGACTTGTATTAATCGGGAACCTGTACAAGTTAGCGATTTACAAGATGATTCGGATGGTGAGTTTTTAGCTAATGCTACAGACCAAACAGTCCGAATTGGGAAATATTTTCAATCGCAAGCGTCTTAAAACTTTACATGGTCATACCTGTGAAGTCTCCACGCTTGCTTTTATTGAGAACGAACAAATAGGTAGTGGTAGTTACGATCGCATTCAAAGCAGCGTCTCGGACGAAGGAGTATCGCACAATTCGGATTTGGGATATCATTACAGGACAATGTTTCAGTCAACGTCTAAAGTTTTAGATTTTCCAAAACTTGCACGTAGTAGATCCCGAAAGTAATCTGTCTCTCCACACGAACAAGCGATCGCTAGTTCAGCATGTTTCAACAATGTCTCTTTGTCGAGACTATGAACTATATATTGAGGAGTTACCTCAAGTAGTTTATCAATTCGTGCTTTAGCTGCTGCAACTACCGACTCATCAAGACTACCGTTATCAAGGGAATGAGAGAAATCTTGAGCGATCGCATAAGTTCTTTCCAAAGACGATGAATTGATATTGCGGGATACTATAAATAGATCGCAACCTGCATTAAATGCCTTTGCTACAGTCCCACTTTTCATAAACATATCTGAGACAGCTTTCATATCTAAGTCATCAGATACAATCACTCCCTTAAATTTAAGTTCTTTGCGAAGGATGTCATTTAAAATTGATTTTGACAGGGTTGCCGGCACATCTGCATCTATCTGAGGAAATAGAATGTGTGCGGTCATAATCATCGGTATTTGTTGTTCGATCAGCGCTTGGAAAGGTATTAGTTCACGCGATCGCAAATCTTCTACTGTCAGATTTAACGTTGGTAGTTCAATGTGCGAGTCTTGACTGGTGTCTCCATGTCCGGGGAAATGCTTTGCACATCCCAAAATTCCTGACTCCTTCAATCCCAAATAGTAATCGCAGGCATTTTGTGCAGCAGTTTGTGCAGTCGTGCCAAAAGCACGAGATCCAATGACGGGATTTTCCGGATTAGAAAAAATATCCGCTACAGGTGCCCAAGATACATTGATTCCCAATGACTTTAATTCTAATGCTGTTGCCTTTGCGACTTCAATAGCTAGTGTTCCCAACAAAAACCCATGAGGAAATCGAGTGATAGGCATTGGTGTACGAATCACAGAACCTCCCTCATGGTCAAGGGTGAGAAACATCAAGTCACGTTCAGCATATTGTCTTACCTGGTCAATCAAGTCCTTAAACGTTTCTAACCAAACTTGATAATGAGTACCCTGACGAAAATTCTTCGCAAAAAATATCACCCCAATCGGTTTCAATTCACTGAGTGCGCGTTTATCATCATCGCTTAATGTAGTCCCGGAAATACCCAGAACCAGGTGATGTCCAAAGCGCTCAAGTTGCGATACTGGCATAATGCTTTACCTATGGCAGTAACTTTTATGGTAATAGGTAATTAGGGCACGATCGCATTGGGAATTAAAAACGCTTGACTATTGTGATGCACGTTCTAATACAATTCTTTCCATGCCCAATTACCATTTACCCACAAAATGCACGATCGCCGCTTAAAAATCTGAAACTATTGCGAGTTTTCTACCTAGTTTGAGATTTGCGGTAGAAATAGATGAATTTTTCAAAGTCATTTTCGGTTCGCTACTTTGCAAAATCACGGCTTTATAAGGTACTACCCCAGTCGTTTCACTGTTGATACACCTCGCTGCTTCCCTTGACAAATCCAAGCTTCTGGGTGGAATATAAGGACCGCGATCGTTTACACGTACAATCACAGAGTTGCCATTTTTTAAGTTTGTCACCTGCAAGAACGTGTTAAAAGGTAATGACTTATGAGCAACTGTCAATTCATCTTGATTGTACTTCTCACCATTCGCTGTTGTTCGACCATGAAAATAACCACCATACCAAGAAGCTAAACCAAACATTTTTTTCTTGGAAGGAGTTAAACCATACATTTCTTGCTGTCCTTCCACCAGTGATAAAGCAGGTGCTTGCAAAGCTGAACGAAGATTGTTAATCCATTCAATCGCTAATAGTTCACCACTGCGGTGGATTTCTTGAGAAACTTCTTTTTCGATTCCAAACAAAAAGCGATTTCCTGCCATTAAAGCTGGTATACCGTCAACTAATGCCGGTCGTAATTGATTAGCGTCTAACCTCGGCAAATTGACGACTTGCGTCAAGCGTTGTTGCATTGACTTGGCTTCGAGTTCGTCAGGTAAAGTTGCAACTATCCGGTTATTTACCCACACTTCATAGTTGTCTAGGTCACGACGAACAACTACTACTGGTGTTGTTAGACCTTGCTCCATCGTGGAAAAGCTGAAGAAATTTTGCAGCGATCGCAAAATTTTATTTGGCAGAAAATCTCGGTTAGTCAAGCTCGATTCTATCAACCTAGGAATCGGCAAAACACTTGCCGTTTTTACCGGAATCTGCTTATATGCAGCCTCTTGCAGAGAACTACAAAACTGATTTTTAGTTTGCTTTACTCCGCTTACAGAAACATTCGATAAATTAGTTTTCGTTGATGGTGATTTTTTAGAACCCCAATCTATCTTCAAAAACCTTGTAGGTAATATCGTCGTACTCCAAACATTTAATCGCTGCTTTGGTGCCTCCAAAAATTCCCGATTGTTACTTAATAGTTTATCTAGATTGGATGAAACCTTTGTCGGATAAACCTTTGGCAGAAAACTTGGTGGCAAGTTTTCGCTCAACGACAAAAATGAACCAATCCAAGATGCAAAGCAAAAAAATCCAAAAAATAGCATGGTCAAATCAAATTTTAGGTACCCGCATACATAAGAAGTGCAACCCTAGTTTTGGCAAAGATAGTTTCTCTTTAACAAAATCAAACTATATATTCTTTGCCAATTTAAACAAATCTCTCCTTAGTTAGAAGCACGCTAATGAGCGATCCCCAGCAAAAATCATAATATACCGTTGTTGGCAAATAAGTAAATAAAGCTTTGAGATTACTTGCTACTTTTAGATTTAAATTTGTTATTAATCATTTCTAAAAAACAAAAAGGTAAATATAAAGTACATCATTTGCAACAGTGTAAATACTGTAATTATTTTGTGTTTATAGTGTATATATTACATTTGAAGTTTTCTTTACTGAATCTAAATATACGATAAAGCCGATAGCATTATTTACCAATGCCATAAACTTATCAAGCTCGCAAATGCTCATCCTAGCTGAATAAATCAATTATTCAGAGAGAATAATGCTGAAGTAATTATCAGTGTTTTTTCAATAAAATTGTTTCAAAGGCTACAAAAAATATTTAAGACTGTTAGCATTTCTTCCATCTGAGGCATAGCAAATATACTTTCAGAGTAAATTATTTAATAATCCATCGTTAAAATAAGGCAAGAGGCTGAATAGGTAAGGTTTTCATCTTTTGGTTAGGTGATAAAAATCAGGAAAATTTGACCTTTGAATAATTTGAATAATTTATGATTCAGGTAAAGAAGTTTTAATGAATTCAAAAGAAAAAATTTAAAATTGGCAAATTTAAGCAGAATGAATAAAGAGGGAAAAGTAAAAGGGCAAAGAAGTTATTTAAAATTAGTAAAAATATCTAAAATTACTATTTCCCTTTTTTTCCGACTTACCTCGTGGGGCTGTTTTTGCCCCTAGTCTGTGAATGCGTCGTCATGAAACGGCACAAAAAATCAGCCTTATGGAGATTTGAAGAGCGATCGCATTGTGTCCTTTAAAGCTACAGAAGATCCGTTTGCAAGCGAGAAAATTTTTCACAAAGTACAGACGATCGCGATCAGGGATGCTAAATGTAACGGATTGCAACGTATAATGAAGAACGAGAAAACGGTTAAGAAATATTGAATAGCAGTAAGGTTAAATGCGAGTAGCGATCGCTGGTGCGGGTTTAGCAGGACTTTCCTGCGCGAAATATCTCACAGACGCAGGGCACACACCAATTGTTTTGGAAAGCCAAAACGTATTGGGTGGTTTAGTGGCAGCGTGGAAAGACTCAGACGGCGACTGGTACGAAACCGGATTGCACGCTTTCTTTGGAGCATACCCGAATATGCTTCAGTTATTCAAAGAGTTAGGAATTGAAGATCGGCTGCAATGGAAACAGCATACGCTAATTTTCAATCAGCCAGAAAAGGCGGGAACGCTTTCACGTTTTGATGTTCCGGATATTCCGGCACCTTTCAACGTGATCATGTCGATTCTTCGCAACAATGACATGCTGACTTGGGAGCAAAAGATTAAGTTCGCCATTGGGCTACTCCCAGCTGTGGTTCGCGGTCAGAAGTATGTTGAAGATATGGATAAGTACACTCTCATAGAGTGGCTGAGACGGCAAGGTGTAGACGAACGGGTGAATAGTGATATTTTTATCGCAGCATCCAAAGCGCTGACCTTTATCAATCCTGATGAAGTTTCCGCCACAATTTTATTAACAGCACTGAATCGCTTTCTCCAAGAGCGATACGGCTCTAAAATTGCCTTCTTGGATGGTTCTCCTACCGAGCGATTGTGTCAACCGATAGTAGACCATATTACCTCTGGTGGTGGCGAAGTGCGGTTAAATGCGCCCCTCAAAGAGATAATGCTAAACGTTGACGGGAGCGTGAAAGCATTTCTAATTCGGGGTTTGAATGGGGCAGCAGATGAAATTATCACCGCTGACTTATATGTTTCGGCAATGTCAGTGGATGTAATGAAAGTGATGTTACCGAAAACTTGGCAGGAAATAGAGTTTTTCCAAAAGCTCGAAGGTTTAGAAGGTGTGCCGGTAATTAACTTGCATCTGTGGTTTGACCGGAAACTGACAGATATAGATCACTTATTATTTTCGCGATCGCCTCTCCTCAGCGTTTATGCTGACATGAGCAACACCTGCCGCGAATACGCCAATCCCGATCGCTCAATGCTGGAACTAGTTTTAGCACCAGCGAAAGATTGGATTGACAAATCTGATGAGGAAATTGTCAGCGCTTCCCTTGTCGAACTGGAAAAACTCTTTCCTGACGACTTAGGGGCAGATAATCCAGCTAAATTGCTGAAATATCATGTCGTTAAGACACCGCGATCGGTTTATACGGCGATACCGGGTCGCCAACAATACCGCCCTACCCAAGTTACCCCGATAAGTAACTTCTATCTCGCAGGCAGTTACACCATGCAACGTTACTTAGGAAGTATGGAAGGTGCCGTGCTTTCTGGTAAGCTGACAGCGCAGGCGATTTCGGAAGTACACCCGGAGGTAAATTCCTCAAGCCTGCAAACGCCAACCCGACCGCCTGCAACGAATGCTGCAACTGCCTGATTCCAAAGCGCGCATGAAAACGCTGGTCTCTGTGGATGAGTCCTACAAACTTTGTCGCCAACTGATAGCAAAGTACTCCACGACATTTTACCTTGGCACTTTGTTAGTGAGTAAGGAAAAGCGTCCCGCTATTTGGGCAATTTACGCTTGGTGTCGCCGAACAGACGAACTGGTGGATGGTCCTGCATCTGCTATGACTACGCCGGAAACTTTAGATTTATGGGAACAGCAGCTGGAATCTCTTTTTACCGGCTGCGCTTTTGAAAATTTCGATGTGGCTTTGGTAGACACCATCCAGCGCTTTACAATGGACATTCAACCCTTTCGGGATATGATTGCCGGTCAGCGTATGGACTTATACCGCAGCCGCTACGAAACATTTAAAGAGTTATATCTTTACTGTTACCGTGTAGCAGGTACCGTCGGTTTGATGTCAACGGCAGTGATGGGAGTTGATACAAACGCCAACACAGCGCCGTGGAATCGCCAAAAACCGATATACATTCCCACCGAAGAAGCGATCACCTTAGGAATTGCCCACCAACTCACCAACATCCTCCGGGATGTTGGTGAAGACGCAAGGCGAGGACGAATCTACATACCCCAAGAAGACTTGGCACGATTCAACTACACTGAGCAAGATTTGTTTAAAGGTGTTGTAGATGAGCGCTGGCGCTCTCTCATGCGTTTTCAAATTGCCAGGGCACGCCAATATTATATCAAAGCAGAAAAGGGAATATGTTATTTATCACCCGATGCCCGTTTGCCTGTGTGGGCATCCTTGATGCATTACAGTCGCATTTTGAGCGTTATTGAACGTAACGATTATGATGTGTTCAATCAACGCGCCTACGTCCCTCAGTGGAAAAAGTTAAGCAGTTTGCCAGTAGCTTGGCTGCGATCGCAAGCTCTCTAACTTTAATCGAAAGTTAGTACGAGCGTCCGTAGGGGCGGGGTTCACCCGTCCGTACTGCTTTGCATATATTAGTGTGTTTTGACACCCAAACCCCAACAACCAACAAATAAAAAATTCCTCTTGACTCTGCCTTGAAAACCTGATATCATCACTATTTGTGAGCCTGGAGAGGTGGCTGAGTGGTCGAAAGCGGCAGATTGCTAATCTGTTGTACGGCAGGCAACTCCGTACCGAGGGTTCGAATCCCTCCCTCTCCGTTTTCCCAGTCTGTCAGGACTAAAACTGCAATCACCTGTAAAGTGTAAATTGAGGTTCGTAGTAGGCACTGAAGTGCCTAAGATAAGCGCTTAAGCGCTTACTACGAACCTCAATCAAAGCGGTAAAAATTATCGACTAAGAGCAGATACTTTTATTCCCTAAGGATGATGCCCTGAAGATGATATTATTTATCATCCTGAGTCCTGTAAGATAAAACTAAGCTGATAATCCAGTTAGAATATTGCTTTCAGGCTCCCACAAATCAGAGGAGTGAAAGTAATTTATGAAAAAAATCAATTCCGCCTTAGCCCTAAGTTTAGCTACTTTGTTATCTGGCTTTTTAGCGGCAGCTTGTACGAAAACCACTACAACTACTACTAGTACTACTACCACAGCTACTACTACCCCAGCTAGTTCAACTACCACAGCGAGTAATGCTAAAGGACTGAAAATTGGTTCGCTGTTACCATCAACTGGTGACTTAGCTTCCATCGGTCAGCAAATGGTGGGTTCTGTTCCCTTACTTGTGGATACAGTTAATGCCTGTGGTGGGGTGAATGGCGAAAAAGTCACCCTCGTGTCAGTAGACGACCAAA